>CANFED010000015.1 GCA_947445995.1 Oxalobacteraceae bacterium
CCAATCCCCGGCCACGAAAAAATCGTCTCGGTCAGGATCGCGCCGGCCAGCAGCGTGCCGACTTGCAGACCGATCACCGTGATCACCGGAATGAGCGCATTGCGCAGCGCATGCACACCGATCACGCGCCAGCGCGACAGGCCCTTGGCGCGCGCGGTACGCACGTAATCTTCACGCAGCACTTCGAGCATCGATGAGCGCGTCATGCGCGCCACCACCGCCAGCGGGATCGTGCCCAGCGCGATAGCCGGCAAGATCAAGTGCGACACGGCGGACTTGAACGCACCCGGCTCGCCCGACAGCAGGCTGTCAATCAGCATGAAGCCGGTCACCGGTGGCAAGTCGAACAGGATATCGATGCGCCCCGACACCGGCGTCCAGCCCAGCGTGACCGAGAACAGCATGATCAGCAACAACGCCCACCAGAATACCGGCATCGAATAGCCGGTCAGCGAGACCCCCATCACCGAGTAATCCAGCACCGTATTGCGCTTGAGTGCGGCCAGCATGCCGGCCGGCACGCCGACCACCAGTGCCACCAACATCGCGCAAACCGACAGCTCGATGGTGGCCGGGAACAGCGTCAGGAATTCGCGCAGCACCGGTTCCTGCGTCGTGATCGAGCGACCCAGATCGCCTTGCAGCACGTGCCGCAGGTAATCGAAATACTGCACATAGAGCGGCCGGTCGAGTCCGAATTCGTGCAGCAGGCGGGCATACCGCGCCGCGTCCATGCCGCGCTCGCCGGACATCGCTTCGACGGCGTCGCCGGGAATCATGTGGATCAGGGAAAACACCAGCAGCGTGATGCCAAGAAAGGTCGGTATCACCAATCCTGCACGACGCAAGAAGAATCCAAACATGGGGTGCCTGTTCGTTCAAGTGAAAGGAGCACCGCCAGTCTTGTGAACCGGCAGGGGTCGCATTGTAACGTGGAGTGCTGGCCTGATGCGGCAAGGCCGCAAGCCTACCGCAATTCGTATCTTGCCAGGCTGGCAGGCATCTTGATGGCCAGCTCTACCGGATTACTGACGGTGACACCGAGGTCGCGCAGCAAGCCATCCTTGATGCCATAAATCCAGCTATGGATAGTCAGCTCCTGACCGCGCTCCCACGCATCCTGCACCAGCGTGGTCTGGCAGACATTGCCGACTTGCTCGATCACATTGAGTTCGCACAAGCGATCGAGTTGCTCGCCTTTCGGAATCACGTCACCGAAATAGCGCTCGTGTTTCTGATGCACGTCCTGGACGTGGCGCAGCCAGTTATCAGCCAGACCGACGCGCCGGCCAGTCATCGCCGCATGCACGCCGGAACAGCCATAGTGACCGGTCACAATCACATGCTTGACCTTGAGCACATCAATGGCGAACTGAAGTACCGACAGGCAGTTCAGGTCGGAATGGCACACCACGTTGGCGATATTGCGATGCACGAACAATTCACCCGGCAACAGGTCGACGATTTCACTGGCCGGCACGCGGCTGTCAGAGCAACCGATCCATAGATAGTTAGGCGATTGCTGGGCCGCCAGCTTGCGGAAAAATTCAGGATCCTGGTCAATCATCGACGCGGCCCAACTGCGATTATTCTGCAGCAGGTGCTCCAGTGCGTCGCTGTTCTTGATGGGGTTGGTCATGGAATACTTTCTGGAGGGATCGGAGCGCGCGTGATTTTACCTTTTTGTAGACGGATGTTGACCATTTGATTCGAAGGGACGGCTCGCCTGGCTGTTTCATCAACCCCGCATACGGTCGGCAACTTGCTTGCGCTCGTCGCCCAATCTGGTGGGAAGTGTCTTCGGAGTGGCTCAGGTCGCGGTATAAACTAGTCGGTAGGTGGGCAAGGTGGCGCTTGTGTTGACGAGTCTGTTTCCAGTCAATTTCTACCGGCATTCTTCCCATTTTTTATGCAGAATTCAGGCTAAAGCGCTGCATGAAGCGCCGGTCGATCCGGTTCTTCCACTGCCAGACCCAACCGCCCTGCCAGACCAGGCCGTACCAGGATGCCACTGCATGCCGACCGCCACCGGACAGCAGGGACAGGTAATGGCGCTGGGCGCGGTACGGCAGCATCGGCTGGCCAGCGGCATACCGCAGCAGGTTTGCTGCCAGTACCGGCCCTTGCCGCACCGCGAACACGCCCGCCTTCGGACGTCGCTGCGTGATGTCGGTGGCCATGTCGCCGGCTGCGAAAACCTGCGGATGACTGACCGATTGCAAGTAGGGATTGATGCTGATGAAACCGTCATCGACGCAAGCCAGACCCGCAGCGGAGGGCCATTGCGCCGCTGCCGACCCGGTTGCCCACAGCACCTGATCGCAGGCGGCGATGCTGCCGTCGGCAAACACCAGATGATCGGCTTCGACGCGCGCGATCGGACTACCGGTGCGTATCGCGACGCCGGCAGCCGCCAGCCGGGCCGCCATCATCCGCGCTGCGCGACGCGGATAGCCGGGCAGCAATTCGCCGCGACTGACCAGCGACCACTTGACGCGGTCCCGGTGCGCACGCAAGCGGTAGGACATCGCCAGTACCAGTTCGACGCCACCGGCACCGCCGCCCACCATCACCATGTGGACTGGCCGGATCAGCTGGTCGATCCGGCTTTGCAGTTCATTCCACTGCTGCAAAAACCGATCGATCGGCTTGACTGCCAACCCCGTCGCGGCGGCACCGGGGATGCCATCGACTGGTGGCGTCGAGCCGATGTCGAGCGAGACCAGGTCGAACTCCCAGCTCCCCTCGTCGGTGAAGGCCCGGTTGCCGGTCAGGTCAAGCCGGCTCACGGTTGCCTGCACCAGTCGTACGCCGGCGGCGGCGGCCAGCGCACGCAAGTCGACATGGCACTCCATCGTGCGGTAGTGACCGGCGACCAGACCGGGCAACATGCCGGAGTAAGGCGTATCGAGTTCGCGACTGAGTAGCGTCACATCGAGTCGGGCACGCACGTCGGGCGATTGCTTGATCAGCGCTTCCAGGACGAACAAATGGGCATGTCCGCCACCGATCAGCAGCAGACGTTTGGGAGTGGGGGGCAAGGACGGACTCACTAAAAAGTTGACAGTGCACGATACCACGCCACCCTTGTCGCGATGCCAAACTGCCGCAACCCGCAGCCCGCCGAAATACTCACGAAAAGTTACGAAAATAAATTTTCAAACGGTAATTTATTTTCGAGAAAAGGCATTCTTTTCTGCGTTTTGATGGCGCATTGTTCTGCCTACACTTCAATTTGACCCCTCTGCTGCAACCCGATCCACTTCGATCAAGCTCTACCTACTTCTAAGGCAAACCACCATGAATGCAATGACCGAGTTGAAACACCTGCGTCTGCCGCTGACCGCGAATGGCATTCCGGTGCGTCCTTTTCGCCAGATCGAACTGGAGTACGACCAGGAGAACAAGGTCTTGTGGACCTTCATGCAAGCTACCGGCGTGCCGTGTTTCAACATCGGTCTGCTCAATGAAATCCGCAGCAGTAGCAGCCTGCTCAGGGCCCATCACGGCCAGATCGAAATTGACGAGGTGCTGTACCCGGTCGAGTTCCATGTCGGTGCCTCGCGCACACCGGACATCTTCAGTTATGGCGGTGACCTGGCGCTGTTCATGCTGCTGATCCGCTCGCGCGACCGCGCCGGCCTGCTGCAGTACGCCCGGCTATGCATCGATACATTGCAAGATCGCCTGACCAGTTTCGATACCAACATCACCACCATCACGCTGTTGCAAGGAGAAGCACTGGGCGGCGGTTTTGAAAGCGCGCTGGCCAGCCATGTGCTGATTGCCGAAGAACATGCACGTATGGGCTTTCCGGAAATCCTGTTCAACCTGTTTCCGGGCATGGGTGCCTACAGCCTGCTGACGCGCCGGGTCGGTGCGCGTCTGGCCGAGGAAATCATACTCAGCGGGAAAATTTATACGGCGCAGGAAATGCTCGCGCTGGGTCTGGTCGATCTGGTAGTCCCGACCGGCAAGGGCGAAGCCGCCGTGACCGACTACGTCCGGCACAACAGTCGCCGCCGCAATGGCCAGCGCGCTTTGTTCGAATGCCGTCGCCACACCACGCCGATCTCGTATGAAGAGCTGGTCGGCATTGCAGAAGTCTGGGTCGATGCCGCGCTGCGCCTGGAAGACAAGGACCTGAAAATGATGGGTCGGCTGGTCCGTTCCCAATTGCGCCAGCAGGAAGCTAGCGGGCAGGAAGTGGCGCTGGCTTGAATACGCAACGCAGGTAAGCAACCGAGGCATGCAACTCAGGCCCGAGAGCGGGTACGCGCCTGACGATACTGTTCCAGTGCATCGAGTAACTGGGCAACGACCCGCTGCAACTGCGCGCCCAGCACACGGGCGTCGCAGCGCAGGTCAGCGTCGCTACGTTCTTCAAGTTGTACGCAGGTAGTACGCAGCGCATTTGCACCAATACTCATCGCCGATCCCTTCAACGCATGCAGCAAGTCACGTAACGCCCCGACCTCCTGGTCGCGCATGGCGACACCGATGTGCACCATCAGCACGTGCGTGTCGGCGACAAACCCATCGATGAGTCCATCGACAAAATGCGGATCACGACCGATCGCATCAAGCTCGGCCAGCGTCGCAACATCGAGCGTGACATCCGGTACGGCGTCCGGCTCCGGCATGACACGCAACGACACCACGCTGGCGCGCGGCTGCGACGCATCGGGACTGACAATGAGCCGGTCCAGCGTGTCGAGCAAGTCGTCGATGCGAATCGGCTTGGGCAAAAAGTGATCGATGCCTGCGACCCCGCACTCGGCGCGCGTCTCGGCACTGACATCGGCTGACAGCATGATCAGTGGCAAATGCGTGCCTGGCCGTGCCATGAAGCGGATCGCTCGGGTCGCCTCCAGTCCGTTCATGCGCGGCATGTTCATGTCAAGGATGACGGCGTCAAAGGTACGCTCCTCAAGCAGATCGAGTACCTGCTCGCCATCCTCGGCCAGCGTGCACTGATGACCGGCGCGCTCGAGCATCATGCGCAGCACGGTGCGATTGGTGGCATTGTCGTCGGCCACCAGCAGCGCGTAGGCGACCGACGACGGCCCGCGGCGCACTGGCACGACGGCCTCGACCGGCGCGTCCAATAACTCTGCCGACAACGCCAGTTCGAACCAGAAGGTGCTGCCAATCCCGACCTGGCTGCGCAATCCGAGTTGCCCGCCCATCAGTTCGACCAGCTGGCGCGAAATGGTCGTACCCAGGCCGGTGCCACCGTAGCGCCGCGTCGTCGAGTCATCGGCTTGCACGAAGCTGTCGAAAATCCGGCTCTGTGCTTCTGGCGCGATGCCGATGCCGGTGTCCTCGACATCGAAGCGCACGCGCGTACTGTCGTCCGGTGCCGGCAGGATGCGCAGAACGACGTAACCATGTTCGGTAAACTTGATCGCATTCGACATCAGATTGACCAGCACCTGACGCAAATGATGCGGATCACCGCGCAAGCTGCGCGGGATGGCCGGATCGACCTCAAGACGCAAGTCCAGAGCGCGCTCGGTAGCCTGATAACGAAACAGATCGATGATGCCCTGACCCAGCCGCCGCAGATCCAAGCCGGTCTCTTCGATGACCAGCTTGCCGGCCTCGATCTTGGAGAAGTCGAGCACATCTTCGACCAGTGCCAGCATCAGCTGCGCAGCGGTATCGAGACTGTCGAGCATGGCGTCCTGCTCGCGATCAAGCCGGGTGCCTTGCAACAGATCGGTCATGCCAATGATCGCATTGAGCGGCGTGCGCATTTCATGGCTGACCGATGAAATGAAACTGCGCTTGGCCTGATTGGCCGCTTCTTCCTGCTGCAGCGCGCGCGTCAGCCGCGTCACCAGCGTGCTGAAATACAGACCGAGCAAGGCCAGCCCGCACCACAGACCGATCCCGAGCGCGCGATGGTTTTGCCAGTAGTCGACCTGCCACAGCACCAGCGACAAGCCAGCCAGCGAGGCCAGCAAGGTTCCGTACAGATACGGTTTGCCGAAGCGAAACCCGTTACCGAAAATGATCCATAAATAGAACAAATAGATCGGCGTGCCCAGCTCGCCGGCAAATATCATGCCGCAGGTGATGCCACCCGCATCGTTGAGAATGGCAATGACGCGACGCGCCAGCACCGGCTGTGGCCGCCGCCAGATATCGAACAGGATCAGCGCACTCAGACACAGGAAAAATCCGATCAACGCCAGCATGAAGCCCGAGCTGTGATTCATCGCAGCCTGCCACAGCACCAACACGGAAATGAATGATGCCATCGTGATGCGCACCAGCGCCTGTTCATGCTCGCTGTTGGGATGACGCGAAAAGCGGCGCAGCGCACCGCCGATGGCCGCGAGACGTTTCAGCATGACCGGCACCGGGCGACCACGATGCCTAGGTCGGGGCCGGATCGACCAGGCTACGGTAAATCACCGCGGCCTCGTCGGCGTGGCGAACGAAGACGTCGACCAGTTCAGGATCGAAGTGCAACCCTTTTTGCGCCACCAGAAAATCGAGTGCGACGTTCCAGTCCCACGGTGCCTTGTAAGGTCGGGCCGACGTCAGCGCATCGAACACATCGGCCAGTGCGACGATGCGTGCCGGGAGCGGAATCGCCGCACCGGCCAGGCCGAACGGATAACCGCTGCCATCGAATTTTTCATGGTGATGCAGCGCAATGCTGGCGGCCGCTTGCAGAAAGCGCGACGGGCTGTCCTTGAGGATGTCATGACCGATGTGTGCATGCCTGTGCATGATCGCCATTTCATCGGCATTGAGCAGGTCGCGCTTTTGCATGACCGCATCCGGCATGCAAATCTTGCCGATGTCATGCATGGGTGCAGCCAGTTCGATGGTTTCAGCCTCCTCATCCGACAGGCCCAGCCGGCGCGCGATCAGGCCAGAGTACTTGGCCATGCGCTTGAGATGCGCACCGGTGACAGCATCGCGCAGGTCGGATGCCCGCGCCAGCCGGACCAGTGTCTCGACCTCGCGCAGACGCAGCTCGCGCGTGACCTCGGCCACGCGCTGTTCGAGTGCCAGCGCATGATTGCTGTTGATCAGATATTGCTGGCGCAGGTTCAACAGATTCTGGCAACGTGCGCGACACTCAATCGGATCCACCGGCCGGATCAGGAAGTCCGTCGCACCGGCCTCGAAGGCGCTGTGGCGCACTTCCCGGTCGCTGACAACGGTCGTCATCACGATCGGCAATTGTTCGTAGGTGTACAGACGACGCAACTGGCGGATGGTTTCAACGCCATCGAGCACCGGCATCTTGAAATCGGTCAGTACGAGATCGACGGGATTCTGGCGCACATACTCGATTGCTTCGACCGGATCGGAAAACATCGCGATGTGAATACGCCGGTCGATTCCCTTGATGACCTCGGCCAGGATCAGTCGACCGGTACTCTGGTCATCGAGTACCACCACGGTCGGCATGACGGCAGGAGGCGGTGCCGGCTCGGCAGGCGTGTCAGGAAATTGACGATCAGACATGGTTGGTAGCGGGGGATTTCATGGGCTCAAAGTATGCCGTAGTTTCATCAATAATGTGAAATTTTTCCCACAAGGAATTAACAAAATCCTGCCAACGGACTGCTTCCGAAAATCACGGGCTATCAGCGCAGTATGTCGTCCGGAATTTCGCCCAGCAGCAAACGCTTGAGTCCGGCATCGGCCGGTTTGTCGCCTAGCCAGATTTTTAATATCGCATTAAAAAAAACCAGATCAGGAAACGGGTCGCCAAATTTCTGACCGTTGAGCTGGAAGACGGTTCCGACTCCGGGAATCCAGTCTGCAACGAGCACGTCACCATTGCGAAGACCGGCACTCTCACCCAACAGCGTGTTGAGTCGCACCAGTTGCGAGGCCAGTCTGGTTCGCTCGCTGCGCTCGATATTTTTCCGGATGCCATCGAGGAAAGCCTGTCTGAATGCCTCGCTGCTGACATCGCGCAACAGGACCAGACGCACGCGGCGCGCACCACCGACTGCGAGCACTTCCGGCAAACTGGTACACCGTTCGGTCAGATACAAGCCGGCGGCATAGGCCTTGAAAATCGCCTTGAAACGAAATCCCGCGCCATTGAGTTTGAGTTCCTGACCCGCCACCGTCACGCTATCGTCGAAACGGATACCGTCGACAGTGGCCGCCAGTACCGTCACCGGCAGCAGCGCCAGTGCCACGGCCAGAAACAGCGCAGACAACAGCCTGCGCAAGGGTTGACGCAGTGCCATGTTGTGTTCTCCGGAGCAGATAGACCGATTGGCCAAAAAAAACCGCCGGCTCCTGAATCGGGAACGGCGGTTATCGGGTCGCGCCAGGATTACTCGAAGAAGCCCTTGACCTTTTCGGTCCAGGACTTCGATTGCGGACTGTGCTTGGCACCGCTTTCGTTGGTCAACTCTTCGAACTCACGCAGCAATTCGCGTTGACGCTCGGTCAACTTGACCGGTGTCTCGATGACGACATGACAGAACAGGTCGCCGGCATAACCGGAGCGCACGCCCTTGACCCCTTTGCTACGCAGACGGAAAGTCTTGCCGGTCTGTGTACCTTCGGGCAACGTGAACGACGCCTTGCCACTGAGCGTAGGCACTTCGATCTCGCCACCGAGTGCCGCCTTCGCATACGAAATCGGAATCTCGCAATGCAGGTCATCACCTTCGCGCTGAAATACCGGATGCTGCTTGATGTGAATTTCGACATACAGGTCGCCCGGAGGACCACCGTTCATGCCTGGCTCACCATTACCGGACGAACGAATCCGCATGCCGTCATCGATACCGGCCGGAATCTTGACTTCCAGCGTCTTGTTGCGCTTGATGCGTCCGGCACCGGCGCAGGTGGCGCACGGTTCGGGAATCACCTTGCCGGTGCCGTGGCACTTCGGACAGGTTTGCTGGATGCTGAAAAAGCCCTGCTGCATACGCACCTGCCCATGACCGGCACAGGTCGGGCACGTGGTCGGCTGCGTACCCGGCTTGGCACCGCTGCCGAGGCATATTTCGCAGCTGTCCCATGACGGTACGCGGATCGTCGTATCGAAACCGTGCGCGGCTTGCTCGAGCGTGATGTCGAGGTTGTAGCGCAAGTCAGCACCGCGATAGACCTGCGGTCCGGCACTGCGACCGCCGCCACCGCCGCGCGCCGCATTGCCGAAGATGTCGCCGAAGATATCGCCAAACGCATCCGAAAATCCGCCGGCACCGCCGCCACCAAACCCGCCGCCACCACCGCCGCCACCCATATTGGGGTCGACACCGGCGTGACCGTAGCGGTCAAACGCTTCGCGTTTTTGTGGATCGGACAGCATCTCGTAGGCCTCCTTGGCCTCCTTGAATTTGTCTTCCGATCCCTTGCTGTCGGGATTGCGGTCAGGATGGTACTTCATGGCCAGCTTGCGATAGGACTTCTTGATTTCTTCGTCCGTCGCGTTCTTGGCCACGCCCAGTATTTCGTAAAAATCGCGTTTTGCCATTGTTCGGCGCCCTCTAGAATCTAAACAAAAAAGCCGAGTCGAGCGGTCTGCTCAACTCGGCGAGTCGGCGCAGCTGGCGCTGGCCGACCTGACAGACCTCTATTTTACTTGCTGTCTTTCACTTCCTTGAAGTCAGCATCGACGACGTCTTCTTCCTTGGCTTTTGCTTCGCCCGACGGAGCACCTTCGGCACCACCGGCAGCAGCGCCGGAAGCGGCCTGCTTGGCTTGGGCATCGGCATACATTTTTTCACCGAGCGATTGCGCTGCGGTCGACAGGGCTGCCGACTTGGCATCGATATCGGCCTTGTCGCTACCCTTCAACGCCGCTTCGAGATCCTTGATCGCGCCATCGATTTTTTCTTTTTCGGCAGCGTCGAGCTTGTCGCCGTATTCAGCGACCGCCTTGCGGGTCGAATGCACCAGTGCGTCGCCCTGATTGTGCGCTTCGGCCAGTTCCTTCAGACGCTTGTCGTCTTCGGCATTGGCTTCGGCATCGCGCACCATCTTCTGGATCTCTTCTTCGGTCAGACCGGAATTGGCCTTGATCGTGATCTTGTTCTCTTTGCCGGTAGCCTTGTCTTTCGCACCGACGTGGAGAATGCCGTTGGCATCGATGTCAAAGGTGACTTCAATTTGCGGCGTGCCGCGCGACGATGGCGGGATGCCTTCGAGGTTGAATTCGCCCAGACCCTTGTTGCCGGCTGCCATTTCGCGCTCACCCTGATAGACCTTGATGGTCACGGCAGGCTGGTTGTCGTCGGCCGTCGAGAATACCTGGCTGAACTTGGTCGGGATCGTGGTGTTCTTCTGGATCATCTTGGTCATCACGCCACCCAGTGTTTCGATACCGAGCGACAGTGGTGTCACGTCGAGCAACAGCAAATCCTTGCGCTCGCCAGACAACACGGCACCCTGGATCGCTGCACCAACGGCGACGGCTTCGTCCGGGTTCACGTCCTTGCGTGGATCCTTGCCGAAGAATTCCTTGACCTTTTCCTGCACTTTCGGCATCCGGGTCATGCCGCCAACCAGGATGATGTCATCGATGTCGGAGACTTTGACGCCAGCATCCTTGATGGCGGTGCGGCATGGCTCGATGGTCTTGAGGATCAGTTCTTCGACCAGCGATTCCAGCTTGGCGCGGGTCATCTTCAGGTTCAGATGGACCGGTGCGCCATTGGCCATCGCGATGTACGGCTCGTTGATTTCAGTTTGCTGCGCCGACGACAGTTCGATCTTGGCGCGCTCGGCCGAGCCCTTGATCCGCTGCAGCGCAATCGCATCCTTGGACAGGTCAATGCCGTTGATCTTCTTGAATTCGTCGATGATGAAATCGATGATGCGCTGGTCGAAGTCTTCGCCGCCGAGGAAGGTGTCGCCATTCGTCGAGAGCACTTCGAACTGCATTTCGCCGTCGACATCGGCGATTTCAATGATCGAGACGTCGAAAGTACCGCCGCCCAGGTCATAGACCGCAATCTTGCGATCGCCCTTGCCGGTCTTGTCGAGACCGAAGGCCAGTGCCGCAGCAGTCGGCTCGTTGATGATGCGCTTGACATCGAGACCGGCGATGCGACCTGCATCCTTGGTGGCCTGACGCTGGGCATCATTAAAGTACGCCGGCACCGTGATGACGGCTTCGGTGACTTCTTCACCGAGGTAGTCTTCAGCGGTTTTTTTCATCTTGCGCAGTACTTCGGCGGAAATCTGCTGGGCTGCCAGCTTCTTGTCACGGACCGAGATCCAGGCGTCGCCATTGTCGGCCTTGACGATCTGGTACGGCATCAGCCCGATATCTTTTTGCACTTCTTTTTCATCGAACTTGCGGCCGATCAGGCGCTTGACCGCGTACAGCGTGTTCTTCGGATTGGTCACGGCCTGGCGCTTGGCCGGCGCGCCAACCAGGATTTCGCCGTCTTCGAGATACGCGATGATCGATGGCGTGGTGCGCGCACCTTCCGCATTTTCGATCACTTTAGGCTGGCCGCCTTCCATGATCGATACGCAGGAGTTGGTGGTACCGAGGTCGATGCCGATGATTTTGCCCATGATATTTTTTCCTTTAGTGACTGGATAACTGAATGACGATGACGTTTGCGTCGATTTTGTGCCTTGAATATTGGGAGCCGCCACTGACTTTCAAGCGGCATTCAAGTGCTTTTTTTCGTAATAAGTGTCGTAATAAGTTCGTAATGCGTTACTGGGCCACCGTGACCAGTGCCGGACGCAACAGGCGGTCGGCGATCATGTACCCCTTCTGCAGCACACTGACAATGGTGTTCGCTTCCTGGTCAGCCGGCACCATCGAGATGGCCTGGTGCTTCATCGGATCGAGCTTTTCGCCCGGTTGCGGTGCCACTTCGATCAGGCGATTGCGCTCGAATGCCGACGACAACTGCTTGAGCGTCATCTCGACACCTTCCTTGAGCGACTCGACCGACGGCGACTCGACACGCAGTGCCATGTCCAGGCTGTCCATCACAGGCACCAGCGCTTCGGCAAAGCCTTCGATGGCAAACTTGTGGGCGCGGGCGATGTCTTCCTGGGCGCGACGGCGGAAATTTTCGGTGTCAGCCTTGGCGCGCAAGAACGCGTCATGCATCTCGGCGGCACGGGTTTCTGCTTCGAGAAGACGGCTTTCCAGTGATGGCTCGGTGCCACTAACTTCTTGCTCCGGCTCCTGTGCTGGTGCCGGACTTGCCTCTGCCTGTGGGTTCACAATGGGTTGCTTTTCCTGGTCTTGCATCTAAAAATCCTCCGACAGTCAGTGACTTCAATAATGTGATTAAGTACAAAGTGAGTGGCAAATGGGGCTATGCCACACTTTTACAAGGGGATTATCACAGGCCGAATTTGATTATTTCGGCGCGCCCAGACGGCGTGCTTCGCTGGAGGCAATGAGGTTCTGGGCGTTGTCCGCTTCTTTGTCAGCCGCGCTTGGCTGCGTCGGCCAGCCTTGCAGATGGCGCGCCGTGATCACGGCTAGTGCGGCAATCCAGGATGGCGCTTCATTGACGCACGGGATGTAATGGAATTCCTTGCCACCAGCTTCGAGGAAGTCATGCTTGGCTTCCAGTGAAATTTCTTCCAGCGTTTCGAGGCAATCGCTGGTAAAGCCCGGACACATGATGTCGACCCGCTCAAGCCCGTCTTTGGCCAGTTGCACCAGAGTCGGTGCCGTGTACGGCTGCAGCCACTCGGCCTTGCCGAAGCGCGACTGGAACGTCACCAGCAATTCGTCTTGCGACAACCCCAGTGCCGTGCCCAGCAAGCGCGCGGTCTTGTAGCACTCGCAGTGGTAAGGATCACCCAGCAGTAGCGTGCGCTTGGGCACGCCATGAAAACTCAGCACCAGTTTGTTACCGCGCCCGTTGGCCTGCCAGTGCGCCAGCACGGTGTCTTTCAAGGAATCGATGTAGGCCGGATCATCATGGTAATGCTTGATGAAGCGCAGCTCGGGAATATTGCGCACCTTGCGGTAGTGACTGGTGACTGCATCGAAAATCGACGCCGTCGTGGTCGCCGAATATTGCGGATAGGCCGGCACGATCAAAATGCGGTCGCATCCTTCGACCTGCAGTTTATTGAGCACATCGGGTAATGACGGATTGCCGTAGCTCATCGCGTATTCGACCTGCAAGGCATGGCCCTGCTCGCCAAGGTAGCCGCGCAATAGCATTGCCTGCTTTTCGGTATGCACTTTCAGCGGCGATCCTTCTTTGGTCCAGACCAACGCGTATTTGGCAGCGGACTTGCTGGCGCGGATCGGCAGGATGATGCCGTTCAGGATCAGCCACCAGATTGCGCGCGGGATCTCGACCACGCGTGGATCAGACAGAAATTGCTTCAGGTAGCGGCGTACCGATGGCGCGTTGGCCTCATCGGGGGTACCGAGATTGACCAGTACAACGGCTGTCTTGACGGCACTGCCGTGGGTGTACTCAGGGGCTTTGTTGAATGCCATTGCGGTGATGCCTTTGATGAATGTGAGAGCGAAGGTCGGATGAATTAGGTGAGTCAGGAAGCCAGTAACTCGCGCGCATGCTTGCGGGTGGTAGCGGTGATTTCGATGCCACCCAGCATGCGGGCAATTTCTTCGACGCGCGATTTGTTGTCGAGCGACGCAATGCGCGAGACGGTCTTGCCAGCGGCATTGAATTTGCTGACCTGCAGATGCTGATTGGCCTGGCTGGCGACTTGCGGCAAATGCGTCACGCACAGCACCTGGCGTTCCTGCCCGAGCTTTTTCAGCAGACGACCGACCACTTCGGCCACGCCGCCTCCGATTCCGCTGTCGACTTCATCGAAGATCAACGTCGGCGTCGAGGTGGCCGTCGAGGCGATCACCGAGATGGCCAGCGCGATGCGCGCCAGTTCGCCGCCCGACGCGACCTTGGCCAGCGCGCGCGGCACACTGCCGGCATGACCGGCGACCAGAAATTCGACTTGCTCGACGCCGAACACCGCCGGCGCGCACGGCACCAGCGCGACTTCGAAGCGCCCGCCAGCCATGCTCAGTTCCTGCATCGCCTTGGTCACGGCGTCGCCGAGCAGACGCGCGGCTTTGGTTCGTGCTGCCGATAATTTTTTTGCCAGGGCGAGATACGCCTCCTTGAGCTTTTCTTCCTGCGCGCGCAATGCATCGAGGTCACTGGCGTCGGCCAGCTGGCGCAATTGCGCTGACAGCGCCGCGAACTCCTGCGGCAGCTCTTCCGGCGTGACATGAAATTTGCGCGCCGTCGAATGCAAGTCACTCAGTCGCTGCTCGACTTGCTGCAAGCGACGCGGATCGAGTTCGAGCCGGCCGAGATAATCATTGAGCGCGTAGACCGCTTCCTGCAACTGGATACGCGCCGGTTCCAGCAGATCGAGGACCGGCTTGAGGCCCTCGTCGATATCGGCCAGCTTGCCCAGGCGCAGATTGAGCGCGGTCAGTTGCGACAGCATCGGCACCGCATCGGATTCGGATTCGGAGATCGCGGTCAGCGCTTCCTGTGCGCCGTCAATCAGACTCGCGGCATGCGACAGGCGGCTATGTTCGGTAGTGATCTCGGCCCATTCGCCTTCCCGCGCAGCCAGTTTGTCGAGTTCGCCAACCTGCCATTCGAGCCGTTCGCGTTCGAGCAGCACGTTCTTGGCATTGACTTCGAATTCTTCGCGCTGCTTGCCTACGGCACGCCAGCTCTTGTAGGCCACACCCACTGCCCTGACCTGGTCCTGCAAGTTAGCCTGGGTATCGAGCAACTGGCGTTGCGCCTCGGTCTTGAGCAGCGACTGGTGTGCGTGCTGGCCATGAATATCAACCAGCAATTCGCCCAGATCGCGTAACTGCGTCGCGGTAGCGGCAATGCCGTTGATGTAGGCTTTCGAGCGACCGGCGTTGTCGATAACCCGGCGCAGCAGCACGCCGCCGTCCGGACTGGCAAAGTCGTGCTCGGCCAGCCAGGCATCGGCTTCGTCGTAGGTAGAATAATCGGCACTGATATCGGCTTTGGCGGCACCCTCGCGCACTACGCTGGCGTCGCCGCGCCCGCCCAGTGCCAGCGCCAGCGCATCGATCAGGATCGATTTGCCGGCACCGGTCTCGCCGGTCAGGACTGAAAACCCGGCGGAAAAATCCAGCTCGATGAGGTCAACGATAACGAAGTCACGGATGGTCAGGGTGCGCAGCATGGTGATTCTTTTCAGGTGGGCCGAAGGCAAACAGGCGGCGTGATCGAAGCGACTATTTTAGTCGGCCTTCCACCGACGGGTACTCATTCCAGTGCAACTTCTCGCGCAGCGTATCGTAATAGCTCCAGCCGGGCGGATGCAGGAACGTGATTGTGTGGGCTGAACGGCGGATCACGATGCGATCATGCAGTTGCAGGCTGGCCAGCGACTGCATGTCGAAATTGACGCTGGTATCGCGCCCGCTGATGACGGTGATGACAATTTCACTGTAGTCCGGCAGCACGATAGGCCGGTTCGACAACGCATGCGGCGCGATCGGCACCAGCACGATGCCACTCAGGCTTGGATGCAGCAACGGACCACCCGCCGACAGCGAGTAGGCGGTCGAGCCGGTCGGCGTCGCCACGATCAGGCCATCGGAACGCTGGTTGTACATGAAGTGGCCATCGACATCGACGCGCAGTTCGACCATGCCGGACCCGGCACCGCGCGAGACCACCACATCATTGAATGCCAGCGCATTGAAAATCGGCTGGCCCTCGCGATAGACAACCCCTTCGAGCAGGCTGCGGCGCTCGGACTCGATTTTTCCATCGAGCATGGCGGTCAGCAGCGGCATCATCCGTTCCAGCGGAATATCGGTCATGAAACCGAGCCGGCCCTGGTTGATACCGATCAGCGGGATATCGAACGGCGCGAGTTGTCGGGCAATGCCGAGCATCGTGCCATCGCCGCCGACGACAATCGCCGCATCGACACTGGCACCAATTTGTTCTGGCGTCATCAGCCGATAGCCGGTCATGCCGGTTGACAGCGCCGTCTCGTGTTCGAGCACCACGACATGACCGGTGGCGACCAGGAAATCGGCGATCTCGCACAATGATTGCGCAATGCCGGCCGCAGTCGGTTTGCCGACGATGGCGATGGTTTTGAGCGGAGGAACCGGCAAGCCGGATGGAATGGGGAGCGACATGCCTCGGATTAGACCATAATTTGCCGCCCACTTGAAGTAAGCCGACAGTGGACCAACCTATGTATTTCATCCGGAAGAAAATCACGCCATGCAACCAGCACCGATCAAGGCAGTCCTGTTCGACCTCGACGATACGCTGTGGCCTATCGTGCCCACCATTATTCGCGCCGAAACCCTGCTGTTCGACTGGCTGCGCGAGCATGCGCCCGCCATCACGCAAGACCACAGCATAGAAACCCTGCGCGCGCGCCGCATGGCACTGATGGAAGAAGAACCGCGCTACCGGATCGATCTGCCCGGCCTGCGCCTCGCCGGCTTGACCGAAGCATTCCATGCCAGCGGTGCCGATCCGGTCCATATTGACGGCGCGATGAGCATCTTTAACGCCGCCCGCAACGACGTGATTCCGTATGACGATGTGTTGCCGGCGCTGGAGCGACTGGCCCGTCAAGTGGCGCTGGGCACGATTTCGAATGGTTCGGCCGACCTCGTCGCCATCGGCATGGCCGGTCACTTCCGCATCTCGATTGCCGCCCACCAGTTCGGCAGCGCAAAACCCGACCCGGCCATTTTCCAGGCCGCCTGCACGGCGCTCGATGTTGATCCGGCCGAAACCGTGTACGTCGGCGATGATCCGCTGCTCGATGTCGACGGTGCCCAAAAAGCCGGCTTGCGTGCGGTCTGGATGAACCGTTTCGACCGCGTGCTGCCGGCGCATATTCGTCCTGATGCGAGTTGCACCAGCCTGCTTGAACTGGAACACTGGCTAGCCGACCGGATAATGCTGGCCGCGCCGGCCATCGCTCGTTAAGATAACCAGATGCAATTAGACGCCCGTGCCCAAACCCTGCTGAAAACCCTGGTCGAACGCTATATCGCAGACGGCCAGCCGCTTGGCTCGCGCGCGCTGGCCAAGATCTCCGGCCTCGACCTGTCGCCCGCGACCATCCGCAACATCATGGCCGACCTCGAAGAAATGGGCTTTGTCTCCAGTCCGCATACCTCTGCCGGGCGGGTGCCGACGCCGCGTGGTTACCGAATTTTTGTCGATACGCTGCTGACGGTCGATGCGATCGACGAGAGCCTGCTTGAATCGCGGCTGCAAACACGCCTGCAGAGCGGCTCGTCCCAGAAAGTCATTGCCAGCGCCGCGCAAGTGCTGTCGTCGTTGTCGCAATTTGCGGGCGTGGTGCTGACGCCGCGCCGTGAATCGGTGTTCCAGCAAATCGAATTCCTGCGCTTGTCGGAAAAACGCGTGCTGCTGGTGATCGTCGCGCCCAATGGCGACGTCCAAAACCGGCTGCTGCTGAGCGAGGTCGACTACACCCCGTCGCAACTGGTCCAGGCAGCCAATTTCATCAATCTCCACTACGGCGGACTGAGTTTCAGCGAGGTACGCAGCCGGCTGCAAAACGAACTGCGCCAGCTGCGTGACGACATGACGCCGCTGATGCAGGCGGCGGTCGAAGTCGGCAGTGATGCGATGGCCGACAACAGCGATGAAGTGATCATTTCGGGCGAGCGCAACCTGCTGAGCGTCAATGAACTGTCGTCGAACATGACGTCGCTGCGCAAATTGTTCGACCTGTTCGAGCAAAAAACCAGTCTGCTGCAATTACTCGATTTATCCAATCGCGCCACCGGCGTGCAGATTTTTATTGGCGGAGAGTCGAGCCTGGTGCCACTCGACCAGATGAGCATCGTCACGGCACCCTACGAAATCAACGGTCGCATTGTCGGCACGCTAGGCGTGATCGGCCCGACGCGGATGGCCTATGAGCGCGTGATCCCGATTGTCGATATCACGGCGAAGTTGTTGTCGAATGCGTTGAGTCATTCGTAGTCGCGCGCATGGGCACGATGACGCCATGTCGTGCGGCCAGTGTCGCAGGGTGCGCTACCGGTTTAAGGCCGGTGCACGCAATCCTTCTTCGTACAATTCCCGTACAGCGCCAGCGAGTGGTCGGCGATCGTAAAACCACGATCGATGGCCACCTTCTGCTGACGTAGCTCAATATCTTCATCGTAAAATTCTTCGACCATTCCGCAATCGAGGCACACCAGATGATCATGATGGCTGCCTTCGTTGAGTTCGAAGACGGCCTTGTTGGTTTCAAAGTGATTACGGTTCAATAAGCCGGCCTGCTCGAACTGCGTCAGTACGCGATACACGGTGGCAAGGCCGACATCCATGTTTTCGGTCAGCAGGATCTTGTAGACATCTTCGGCGCTGAGGTGGCGCACATCGCTGTTATGGAAGATATCCAGAATTTTCAGGCGCGGGAGCGTGGCCTTGAGGCCGCTGGCGCGAAGGTCAGCTGGATTGTTGGACATGTTCTTGGCTGGGTAATGGGTAACTGCTTTATGATATAGCGCTTTGGCGCTTCGGCTCAATCAATCGAGATTCTCAATGCACATGCTGCCCCCCGTCTTCACCCGTACTTCACCTCGCCCTACCCTGCTTGGCACCACTTTAACGGGGTTGCTGAGTATCGCGCTGCTGGCCGGATGCGCGTCCAGAAATCCGCTGATGGAAGCGCCAGCCAGCATGGCTGCCGCGCCTACCAGTACAGCGACGATCGACACACCGGCCGAAACGGCCAGTGCCGCCAACGCCAATGCCGGCCTGAAACGTACTACGCCAGCCAGCGCCCGCCGCTTTCTCGGTATCTTTGCGCCCTACCGCATCGATATCCCGCAAGGCAATTTCGTTTCCGAAGAAATGGTCCTGCAACTCAAGGAAGGCATGACGCAAGACCAGGTGCGTTTTGCGTTGGGCACGCCACTGATCTCGGATATCTTCCACGCCGACCGTTGGGATTATGTGTTCCGCATGCTCAAGCGTAACGATGAAGTGCTGTCGAGCCGCGTGACCGTGTTCTTCAAGGATGGCGTCGTGAGCCGCTTCGAAGGCGGCAATTTGCCGAGCGAAGTCGACTACCTTGAAATCCTGGCCGGCGGTGTGCCGGAAAAAGCCAAGCCGCTGGCACCTGCGGTACCGGTGGCACCGTCGTCGGCCCGCCAGCCGCAATAACGTTTCCCGGACCCTCGCCATGACTGCATTAAAAATCGCCATCGCCGGCGCCTCCGGGCGCATGGGTCGCATGCTGGCCGAAACCATTCTCGCTGCCACTGACCTGCGCCTGACGGGCGCACTTGATGTCGCCAGCGCACCGGCCATCGGATCCGATGTCACCGCCTTCCTCGGCAAGTCCAGCAACGTGGCCATTTGCGCGACGCTGGCCGAAGGCCTCGCCGATGCCGATATCCTGATCGACTTCACCCGTCCGGAAGGCACGCTGGAACATCTGGCGTACTGCGCCGAACACGGCATCAAGATGGTCATCGGCACTACCGGCTTCGATGCCGCCGGCAAGGCCGCGATCGCCGCCGCCGCCGAGCGCACAGCGATCGTGTTTGCGCCCAACATGAGCGTCGGCGTGAACGTCACGATGAAGTTGCTTGAAATGGCCGCCAAGAGTTTTTCGGAAGGCTACGATATCGAAATCATCGAAGCCCATCACCGCATGAAAGTCGATGCACCGTCCGGCACGGCCCTGCAAATGGGCGAAGTCATTGCCAGGACGCTTGGTCGCGACCTCGATGAAGTCGGCGTGTTTGCACGTCATGGCGTCACCGGCGAACGGGATCCGTCATCGATCGGTTTTGCCACCATCCGCGGCGGCGATATCGTCGGCGATCACACGGTGCTGTTTGCCGGCATCGGCGAACGCGTCGAGATTTCGCACAAGTCGTCGAGCCGTGTCACTTACGCCCACGGCAGCTTGCGCGCGGCCCGCTTTCTGGCCGACAAAACCACCGGCCTGTTCGACATGCAGGACGTGCTCGGCCTGCGCGGTTAATCACTCGGGTCAGCTACCGCGATACGTCGAATACGCCCACGGCGAGACCAGCAACGGCACATGATAATTCTCGGCCGGACTGGCGATACCAAAAGCCAGCGTGACCCGATCGACAAAGCGCGGCACTGGCACCACGATGCCTTGTGCCGCGAAGTAGTCACCCGCACCAAACACCAGTTCATACGAGCCTGCCAGCAACTCGTCACCCGCCAGTAGCGGCGCATCACAGCGCCCGTCACTGTTGGTGACGACACGGCGCAGCAAACGCCGCCCGGCCAGTTCGATTGCGTGCAATTCAATGACGACACCGGCTGCCGGTTTGCCGCTGGTGATATCCAGCACGTGAGTACTGAGCTTGCCCATGTTGTTCTCCATATCGGTTGCGTGAAACTACTTATCATCCCGAGCATATAGGTGCGCGCGCCAGCCGTTATAGTATCTGGCGTATAGGCAACATCAACAACGGCATTGCTGCGTCAATTTTTCCTCCATTGCTTCATTGATTACGAGGTAACGCTTGACCGATAAAATTTCCCCTTATCCACGCGACCTGATTGGCTACGGTGCCCGTCCGCCCCACCCGCACTGGCCGAACAACGCCCGCATCGCGCTGCAATTCGTCCTCAATTACGAAGAAGGCAGCGAAAATTGCGTGCTGCATGGCGACCCGGCTTCGGAAACCTTCCTGTCCGAAATCATAGGCGCACAGGCCTTCCCGATGCGCCACATGAGCATGGAGTCGATGTACGAATACGGTTCGCGCGCCGGTCTGTGGCGCATCCTGCGCCTGTTCGAGCAACGCCAGTTGCCGCTGACGATCTTTGCCGTGGCGATGGCCTTGCAGCGCAATCCGGAAGCTGTCGCCGCCTTTGGCCAACTCGGCCACGAGATCGCCTGCCACGGCTTGCGCTGGATCAGCTACCAGCAAGTTGATGTCGCTACCGAACGGGCGCACATGGCCGAAGCGATTCGCATCTTGCGCGAACTGACCGGCGCTGCACCGCTGGGCTGGTACACCGGACGCGACTCGCCGGCCACGCGCCAGTTGCTGGTCGAACACGGCGGCTTCAGTTACGACGCCGACAGTTATGCCGATGATCTGCCGTTCTGGCAGCAAGTCGAGATCACCGCCGCCGATGGCACACCGCAACGCAAATCGCATCTGGTTGTACCCTACACGCTAGACACCAACGACATGCGCTTCGCAGCCGCGCAGGGATTCAATACCGGCACGCAGTTCTTCGATTACCTGAAAGATGCCTTCGACGTGCTCTACGCAGAAGGCGACCCGGATGGCCTGAACCAGCCGAAGATGCTGTCGATCGGACTGCATTGCCGCATCATCGGCCGGCCCGGTCGCCTCGCCGCGCTGAGCCGCTTCCTTGACTACGTCCAGGCGCATGACAAGGTGTGGATCACACGCCGCATCGACATTGCCAATCATTGGCACACCACCCATCCAGCAAGGGCTAACGCATGACAATCACTGTAGCGACGCTCAACGAGACCGACAGCACCACCTTTGCCAGCACGCTTGGCGGCATTTACGAACACTCGGCATGGATACCGGAACGCAGCGCCGCAGCCCGCCCGTTCCGCACGCTGGCCGCCCTCAAAATGGCGTTGCAGACCACCGTCAGCAACGCCAGCGAAGCCGAGCAACTGGGCCTGATCCGCGCCCATCCGGAGCTGGCCGGCAAGGCGGTGCTGACTACCGAATCGACCGGCGAGCAAGCCGCCGCCGGACTGCACCTGTGCAGCCCGGACGAATACGCGACGCTGCAACAATGCAATGCCGACTATCAGGCGCGTTTCGATTTTCCGTTCATCATCGCGGTCAAGGGTCCGGATGGCACCGGCTTGTCGCGCGCGGCCATCATCGCCGCCTTCACGCGCCGCCTGCGGCAACAGCGCAACGACGAGATCGCCGAAAACCTGCGCCAGATCCACCGCATCGCCGAACTGCGCCTCAATGACCTGTTCGATAATCAGCCGTTGCTAGGCCTGCAAATCATGGGCTGGAGCGACACCCTCGGTGCGTGGTCCGATGACGCCAGCGGCCTGACCTGCGCCTACCTGACCAGTGCCCACCGCAAGACCGCCGCGCAACTGCTGCAATGGATGCAGGACGCCGGCATGGACGCGCGCATCGACGCCGTCGGCAACGTGGTCGGCGTCTACCGCAGTGCCGATCCGCAGGCAAAAACCCTGATGACCGGATCGCACTACGACACCGTGCGCAACGGTGGCACCTACGATGGCCGCGAAGGCATCCTGTTGCCAATCGCGGTGATCCGGCACCTGCATGAGCGCGGCGAAACACTGCCGTTCCACCTCGAAGTGATCGGCTTTGCCGAAGAAGAAGGCGTGCGTTACAAGAGCACTTTCCTGGGCAGTAATGCGATCACCGGCCACTTCGACATGTCGCTGCTGGCGCGTGCCGATGCCGATGGCATCACGATGCGCGACGCGCTCGAACACGCCGGCCACGACTTCACGCAAATCGCCGCCATCGCCCGCAAGCCGGCCGACTATCTCGGCTTCGTCGAAGTCCACATCGAACAGGGCCCGGTGCTGTTGCAACGCAATCTACCGGTCGGCATCGTCACCTCGATTGCCGGTAGCTCGCGCTACCAGCTCACGCTGACTGGCGTAGCCAGCCATGCCGGCACCACACCGATGACGATGCGCAAGGATGCCGCTGCGGCCGCCGCCGAAATCATCCTCGCGGTCGAACAGCGCTGCAGCATCGCGCCGTCACTGGTCGGCACCGTTGGCCAGTTGCAGGTGCCGAACGGCTCGGTCAACGTGATCCCCGGCATGTGCCATCTGTCGCTCGACATCCGCGCCGCCGATGACGCGGTGCGCGACGCCGCCGTGGCCGACATCCTGCACACCATCGAGTCCATTTGCGCCCGCCGTCAGGTCGACGTCCAGCGCGAACTGACGATGCGCGCCCCGGCGGCCCCGTGTGCGCCGTGGCTGATGCAGCAACTCAGCGCCGCCACCGAACGCGCCGGCGTGCCGGCCTTCGAACTGCTGTCCGGTGCCGGCCACGACGCGATGGCGCTGGTCAATCTGACCGATGTCGCGATGCTGTTCACGCGCTGCGGCAACGGCGGCATCAGCCACAATCCGCTGGAAACCATGACGGCGGATGACGCCGAACTATCGGCGCAAATCCTGCTCGATTTCCTGCGCCATTTCAAGCCTAACCTCGCACCGAAGGCATGAGCACGCTGCTGATCCGTCATGCCCGCGTGCTGGTGACGATGGATACGCAGCGGCGCGAAATCGCCGACGGTGCGGTCTTCATCCGCGACAACGTGATCGAGCAGGTCGGCCTCAGCGCCGAATTGCCTGATCACGCCGACACCATCATCGACGCGACCGGACATGTCGTGCTGCCCGGCCTGGTCAATACCCATCACCACATGTTCCAGAGTCTGACCCGTGCGGTCCCGGCGGCGCAGGACGCGGCGCTGTTCGATTGGCTCGGTCATCTGTACCCGATCTGGGCCGGACTGACGCCAGCGATGATTCATGCGTCGACCCAGACCGCGATGGCCGAACTGATGCTGTCGGGCTGCACGACCACCAGCGACCATTTGTATATTTTTCCGAACGGTTGCCGGCTCGATGACAGCATCGCTGCGGCGCAGGAAATCGGCATGCGCTTCCATGCGGCGCGCGGCGCGATGAGTGTCGGCCAGTCGCAAGGCGGACTGCCGCCGGACCGGCTGGTCGAAGACGAAGCGGCGATCCTGCGCGACACGCAGCGTCTGATCGAGACTTACCACGACAGCCAGCGTCACGCGATGCAGCGCATTGTCGTCGCGCCGTGCTCGCCATTTTCGGTCTCGCAAGATCTGATGCGCGAATCGGCCCGGCTGGCGCGCAGCTTCGGTGTCTCGATGCACACGCACCTGGCCGAGAACAGCAGCGACGTCACGTACAGCCGCGAAAAATTCAACATGACGCCGGCCGAATATGCCGAGGATTGCGGCTGGGTCGGCCACGATGTCTGGCATGCGCACTGCGTGCAACTCGATGCAGCCGGCATCGCACTGTTCGCCCGCACCGGCACCGGCGTGGCGCATTGCCCTTGCTCGAACATGCGCCTGGCCTCCGGCATCGCTCCGGTGCGAGCCATGCTCGACCACGGCGTGCCGGTTGGTCTTGGTGTCGATGGCAGCGCGTCCAACGATGGCGCGCATCTGCTCGGCGAAGTCCGGCAAGCGATGCTGTTACAGCGGGTCGGCTACGGACCGGCCGCGATGACCGCACGCCAGGCGCTGGAAATGGCCACGCTGGGTGGTGCGAAAGTGCTGAACCGCGACGACATCGGCGCGCTCGCACCGGGCATGTCGGCCGATGTGGTGATGTTTGACATGGACCAGATCGGCTATGCCGGCGCGCTGCATGATCCGGTTGCGGCGCTGGTATTTTGTACGCCGACGCATGTCGCGCACAGTGTCATCAACGGGCGGGTGGTGGTGCGTGATGGGCGCTGCGTGACGGTGGATCTGGGGTTAGTGCGGGAGCGGCATAACCGACTTGCCGCAGAGTTGGTGGGGTGAGGCAACGTCGGGTGAAATGCGTAGGTAGGGTGGGCACAGGGGTATCGTGCCCACGCGAATGTTCCGCCAAACAGTCGGAATTGACCAAAAC
>CANFED010000016.1 GCA_947445995.1 Oxalobacteraceae bacterium
GTTTGCAAATGATCCGCCATCCACTGCTTGCGCGCGGTCAGTGGTGCCGTTTGTGCCTGCAACTGGGTGCCGATCGACTCGCCCGCAGCCAGACGCACCAGCACGTTATCTTCGCGTCCGGAAGCAATCACCGTATGCGCTCCCGACATTGCGGCACGCCGCGCCGCCAGTATCTTGGTCAGCATGCCGCCGCTGCCGATATTGCTGCCGGCACCGCCTGCCATCGCTTCGAGTGCACTATCGCCCGCCTTGCCATGCTCGACGAAACTGGCCAGCGGGTCCTTGCGCGGATCGGCGGTGTACAGACCGCGCTGGTCCGTCAGAATAATCAGCACATCGCCTTCGATCAGATTCGCCACCAGCGCACCGAGCGTGTCGTTGTCGCCGACCTTGATCTCGTCGGTGACGACGGTGTCGTTCTCGTTGATGACAGGGACCACGCCGAAACGCAATAACGTGAACAACGTCGACCGGGCATTGAGGTAACGTTCACGATCGGCCAGGTCGGCATGGGTGAGCAGGACTTGTGCCGTACCGAGGCCATGTGCTCGAAAACTGGTTTCATACACTTGCGCGAGACCCATCTGACCAACTGCGGCACAGGCTTGCAATTCATGAATGCCGGTCGGTCGCTTGTCGAAGCCCAGGCGCTGCATGCCTTCGGCAATGGCACCGGAACTCACCAGCACGACTTCCTTGCCCAGCGCGCGCAATTGCGCAATCTGCGCCGCCCAGTTCGCAATCGCAGCATGATCAAGGCCCTTGCCATCGTTGGTGACCAACGAAGACCCGACCTTGATGATCAGGCGCTTGGCTTGCCGGACAAGTGATTGCGGTTGTGTTGTTGCTGTCATCGATCATCGTTCAAAAAATCGCCTGCGAATTGCTTGCGAATTGCTTGCGGCAGCAGGCGTAAAAAAAGCGCGAGAACAACTCGCGCCGGGGATAGTCCTGAAACTCAGTCCATGACCTTGAAGCGTGGATCATCCGGATCGATCGACACGATCTGGCGCGCCTCTTCGGACATCTGGGTTTCTTCCGCGCGGTATTCGAGTGCGCGCTGTTCGGCCAAGTAATTGTAGATCGCAATGACCAGTTCCGGACAGCCGTCGTGGTTCAATGCCGAAATTTCAAAGGTCGGACCCTTCCAGCCAAAGCGCTTGACGAAGTCCTTGACGCGCTTCTTGCGTTCTTCTTCCGGCACCACATCAAGCTTGTTGAGCACCAGCCAGCGTGGCTTGTCGAACAGGGATTCGTCGTACTTCTGCAGTTCCTTGACGATTGCCTTGGCTTCCTTGACCGGATCAACCGTGTCAAAGGGTGCCAGATCGACGATGTGCAACAGCACGCGCGTGCGCTGCAGATGGCGCAGAAACTGAATACCGAGGCCGGCACCTTCTGCCGCACCTTCGATCAACCCCGGAATGTCGGCAATCACGAAACTCTTTTCGTGGCTGACGCGCACCACACCGAGATTCGGGTGCAATGTCGTGAACGGATAGTCGGCGATCTTCGGACGGGCATTCGATACCGCCGAGATGAACGTCGATTTGCCGGCGTTCGGCATGCCGAGCAGACCCACATCGGCCAGTACTTTCAGCTCAAGCCGCAGTTCACGTCGCTCGCCTTCCTTGCCGTCGCCCTTTTGACGTGGCGCACGGTTGGTCGATGTCTTGAAATGGATGTTGCCCCAGCCGCCTTCGCCGCCTTTGGCAAGCATGGCTTGCTGGCCGTGCTCGGTCATGTCGGCGATGACTTCGCCGTTCACATGATCGATGATCAGGGTGCCGACCGGCATGCGCAGGAAAATATCATCCGCGCCCTTGCCGTAACAATCCGCACCGC
The DNA here is from genome assembly GCA_947445995.1 of Oxalobacteraceae bacterium. Classification (GTDB taxonomy): domain Bacteria; phylum Pseudomonadota; class Gammaproteobacteria; order Burkholderiales; family Burkholderiaceae_D; genus Actimicrobium. Next base: position 1,846 of record CANFED010000016.1, read on the forward strand.
GGCCGTTTTCGCCGTTGCGCGCCTTGTGCATTTTGGAGAACCGGTAGTCGACCAGCGTATTGATGTTGCGATCCGCGACCGCCCATATGGTGCCGCCCTTGCCGCCGTCACCACCGTCTGGGCCGCCAAACGGCCTGAACTTTTCCCGACAAAAGGAGGCGACGCCGTTGCCGCCGTCACCAGCAATGACTTCGATTTTTGCTTCGTCGATAAACTTCATGATGTCCCGCCATAAACTAAAAAGGCTCTACCGCTGGCAGAGCCTCTTGATTGAAGGCTTGCGCCTTGCTTGATGCTGGATGCTACTGCTTGAAATTAAGCAGGAACGACAGTTACGAACTGACGCTGGGTAGCACCCTTGACCAAAAATTGAACTTTGCCTGGGATCAGTGCGAACAAGGTGTGATCCTTGCCCATGCCGACATTTTCACCAGGATGTGTCTTGGTACCACGCTGGCGAATGATGATGCCGCCTGCATTGATAGCCTGGCCGCCGTAAACCTTGACGCCTAAGCGTTTTGATTCCGAATCACGACCATTGCGCGTAGTGCCGCCGCCTTTTTTATGTGCCATTTCAAACTCCTTGGATTCTGGTTATCTGATCAACGTGGCTGAATCAGCCGTTGATCGAGACGATTTGCAACTCGGTATAGTTCTGACGATGGCCTTGGTGCTTCTGGTAATGCTTACGACGGCGCATCTTGAAAATCTTTACCTTGTCGTGTCGACCATGCGACAAAACCGTCACCAGGACCGTAGCACCTTCAACCAAGGGCGCACCAAATTTAATGGTTTCGCCAGAGCCCACTGCGAGCACTTGATCAATGGTGATTTCGGAACCTATGTCTGCCGGTATCTGTTCTACTTTAAATTTTTCACCAGCGACAACTTTGTATTGCTTGCCACCGGTTTTTATGACCGCGTACATATGAAACCTCATCAATTATTAAGGGACTTTTTCTCGTTGAACTCGCTGCACGAAACGCAAAATATTACACGCGGATTCGGGAAAACCGCAAATCATACATGATGTTTCCGGCCGGGTCAAAATTCAATTCGCAATGCGCTTCGACTACACTCTTGCGGCTGGCAGTGCGCAAAAATGCCAACCCCATGTCATCGTATAATCGCTGCAATTTCCGATACCTATCAGGCCTACCTTGTTCGCTGCTCAAGTTTCCGCAACACGACCTCCTGCCACGCAAGCCGTTGCCAGCGATATGGATGCCGTCAATCTGGTCATTCGCCAGCAACTTCACTCCGAGGTCGCGCTGGTCAACCAGATAGCAGAATACATCATCAGCGCCGGTGGAAAACGCATCCGGCCAGCGCTGGTACTGATGATGGCACGCGCCTTTGGCTATGACGGCACCAGCCACCATGCGCTCGCCGCGGTCGTCGAATTTATCCATACCGCGACCTTGCTGCATGACGATGTCGTCGATGAATCCTCGTTGCGGCGCGGTCGCCAGACAGCCAATGCCCTGTTCGGCAATGCGGCGTCGGTACTCGTTGGCGACTTCGTTTATTCACGGGCTTTCCAGATGATGGTGTCGGTCGACGACATGCGGGTCATGCGCATCCTGTCGGATGCCACCAATGTGATCGCCGAAGGCGAAGTACTGCAACTGCTGAACATGCACGACCCCGACGTCACCGAAGCGCGTTATCTGCAAGTGATCCGCTCGAAGACCGCCAAGCTGTTCGAAGCTGCCGCGCAGATCGGTGCACTGATTGCCGGCGCATCGGAACAGGATGTGGAAGCCGCCGCCGAATACGGTCGCTCGCTCGGCACCGCCTTCCAGCTCATTGACGATGTACTCGACTATTCCGGCAATGCCGCCGACATCGGCAAGAATGTCGGCGATGACCTGCGCGAAGGCAAGCCAACGCTGCCGCTAATTCATCTGATGCACAACGGCACTGCCGAGCAATGCGCGCTGGTGCGAAGCTGCATCGAACAAGGCGACGAACAGCATTTTGACGTCATCCTGGCGGCCATCAGCAGTTCAGGCGCACTCGATTACACACGCAATGAAGCCGAAAAGGCAGCCACCCGCGCCAGCCAGTCGATTGCCGGATTACCCGATAGCCAGTACAAAACGTCGCTGCTAGACTTGTGCACGTTCGCCGTCGGCCGCAATCATTGAGCCAGGTCAGTTCCAGGCGCATGAAGTGCTCTGTCTTACTGGCCATGACTTGGTGATGAGCTCCAGCATCACTGCGTCCATGTTTTTCATGTTGTTCATTTCTTTGCGGTGACTCCTTGGATACCGTTCCATTCTGGGCGCTATTACTGACGCTCGTCTGCCTGATCATACTTTCCGCTTTTTTTGCAATGGCCGAAACAGCGCTGATGTCGGCCAACCGTCATCGCCTGCGCCATCTGGCCAAGCGCGGCAGCCATGCCGCCATGACGACGCTCTGGCTGCTTGACCGCACCGATCAGGTCCTGTCACTGGTGCTGATCGCCAATACGCTGATCAATGCGCTGGCAACGGCACTCGTCACCACCATCGCGATTGCCACGTTCGGCCACGAAGAAGGCGTCCTTGCCATCACCACCGGCGCGGTGGCATTCCTGCTGATCGTGTTTGCGGAAATCGCGCCCAAGATTATTGGTGCGACCTTCCCGGAACGCATTGCGCTGCCGGCCGCAGTGATCCTCAAGCCGCTGATGGCGGTCAGCAAGCCGGTGATCTGGTTCGTCAACCTGTTCGTCACGGCCCTGCTGCGTCTGCTGCGTATTCGCAAGGAGACCAAGCGCGACCACAAACTGTCGCCGGAGGAACTGCGCTCAATGGTGCTCGAAGGTGGTAATTTCATTCCAAAAAAGCACCAGAGCATCCTGCTCAACCTGTTTGACCTCGAGCACATGTCAGTCGAAGACGTGATGACGCCACGGGCCCAGATCGAGTCACTGAACCTGGCACAGAGCATTGACGAGATCAAACGCCAGCTCACCACCTGCTATCACAACAAACTGCCGGTCCACGATGGCGAGATCAACCGGATCATCGGCATCCTGCATGTACGCAAGGCCATCGGCCTGCTCAATGAAGACGAAGAGCTGACCACCGATCATTTCCGCGCATTGCTGACGCCACCGTACTTCATCCCTGAAGACACCGACGTGCTGACGCAACTGCAGTACTTTCAGGAAAACCATGAACGCCTCGCCATCATCGTCGACGAATACGGCGAAGTGCAGGGCCTGGTCACTCTGGAAGACATCATCGAAGAAATGATTGGCGAGTTCACGACCTCGACGCCGGCGGCAGCGCGCGCCGACAATGTCAGCTGGGACGAACACGGTACCTGCCTGCTCGAAGGGTCCACCACGCTACGCGACATCAACAAGCAACTCGATTTACAGTTCGCGCTGGATGGCCCGAAAACCATCAACGGATTGCTACTGGAGTACTTGCAGGACATTCCCGAAGCCAGCGTGTGCCTGAAGATCAATGAGTGCGTGATCGAGATCGTCCAGGTAAAAAACCAGTCGATCAAGGTCGTCAAATTACTCCGGCCCGGACCGGCTGCAAGCAGCATGGGACGAGACGGATAACTGTCGCGACCCACCCACGACCAGTGGTAGTCAAAACTGGCAATACCTTTACAATGGTTGTGCCTGTAGGCATCATCGACACTCAGTGTCCCGACCTCAGTATCCCGACACTTAGCGTGAATGATCTCTGCAGGCGAGACACCTCACACCGGATTCCAATCCAACATTGAATTGAAAGAGCTATGGCTGCAGTGTTGCCCAACCCGGTTTCCAACACGGCCATGTCGGGGCTGGCGCGTGCGTTACTCCAGGCCGGTCGCCTGTCGGCATTGCAAGCCGACACCCTCAGCAAACAAGCCAGTGCCGACAAGATCCAGTTCATCGATGCACTGATCTCGTCGGGCATCATCGATGCGCGCTCACTGGCCAATTTTTGCTCTGAAACATTCGGCTATCCGCTGCTCGACTTCTCGCTCTTCAACCTGGCACTGCGGCCAGAAGGCATCATCGACAACAAGCTGATGCAAAGCCAGCATGTCATTGCGCTGGCCAAACGCGGCAACAAGATTTCGATCGCGATCTCGGACCCAACCAATACAGCGGTACTCGACCAGATCAAATTCCAGACCGAACTGACGGTCGAACCGGTGATCGTCGAACACACCGGCCTGCTCAAGTTGATCGAACTGTTCGGCCAGAGCGCCGAGCAAAGTCTCAGTGACATGAGTGGCGATGGCCTCGACATCGACTTCGCCATCGAAGAAACAGTCATTCAGAATGATCCCGGCTTATCCGACATCGATGACGCACCAGTCGTCAAGTTCCTGCAAAAAATGCTGATCGACGCCATCAACCTAGGCGCGTCCGACTTGCATTTCGAGCCCTTTGAAAAGTTTTACCGCATCCGTTTCCGGGTCGATGGCGTGCTGCGTGAAATCGCCCAGCCACCATTGGCCATCAAGGAAAAACTGGCCTCGCGCATCAAGGTCATTTCGAAGCTGGATATTTCCGAGAAGCGCGTGCCGCAAGACGGCCGCATGAAGCTGGTCCTGAGCAAAACACGGTCAATCGATTTTCGTGTCAGCACCCTGCCGACCCTGTTTGGTGAAAAAATCGTCATGCGTATCCTCGACGGGTCGCAGGCGCAAATGGGTATCGAGGCACTAGGCTACGATCCGGATCAAAAAGAAACGCTGATGAAGGCGATCCAGCGGCCCTACGGCATGGTGCTGGTCACGGGTCCGACCGGCTCCGGCAAGACCGTCTCGCTGTACACCTGCCTGAACATCCTGAACCAGCCCGGCATCAACATCGCCACGGCCGAGGACCCGGCCGAAATCAACCTGCCCGGCGTCAACCAGGTCAACATCAACGACCGCGCCGGCCTGACCTTCCCGGTCGCGCTGAAAGCCTTCCTGCGGCAGGATCCGGACATCATCATGGTCGGCGAAATCCGCGATCTCGAAACGGCCGATATCGCGATCAAGGCAGCGCAAACCGGCCACATGGTCTTTTCGACGCTGCATACCAACGATGCGCCATCGACACTGACACGGTTGATGAACATGGGTGTCGCCCCCTTCAATATTGCCTCCTCGGTGATCCTGATCACCGCACAGCGACTGGCACGCCGGCTCTGCACCTGCAAGATCCCGACCGACATTCCGAACGAGATCCTGCTCGAAGCCGGCTTTCATGCTGACGATCTCGATGGCAACTGGAAACCCAACAAGGCTGTCGGTTGCGAACGTTGCAGTGGCAGTGGTTACAAAGGACGACTCGGCATTTACCAGATCATGCCGATCACGGAAGCGATCGAGCGGGTCATCCTGAGTCATGGCACCGCTCTTGAAATCGAAGCGCAGGCCAAGCTCGATGGTGTGCGTACACTGCGCCAGTCAGGACTGATCAAGGTAAAGCAAGGATTGACCAGCCTCGAGGAAATCCTGGGCTGTACCAATGCGTAATCAAGAATAACCCTGGAGTAATCATGGCAACCGCAGCCCGAAAAACAGTTGGTGCACTGGCCGTCAAGGAATCAATCTACGCCTGGGAAGGCAAGGACAAGGCGGGCAAGATGGTGCGCGGCGAAATGCGCGCCAACGGCGAAGCCATCGTCAACGCCACGCTGCGCCGCCAGGGCGTCATGACAACCAAGGTCAAGAAAAAAGTCTTCCGCAGCGGCAAAAAAATTACAGACAAGGACATCAGCCTGTTCACCCGACAGCTGGCCACCATGATGAAGGCTGGCGTACCGCTGCTGCAATCGTTTGATATCGTCGCCAAGGGCCATGCCAATCCGTCGATGTCAAAACTGATCATGGAAATCCGTGGTGATGTCGAAACCGGTACCAGCCTGAACCAGGCCTTCCGCAAATTCCCGCTGTATTTCGATCCGCTGTTCTGTAACCTGGTCGGTGCCGGCGAACAGGCAGGTATTCTTGAAGACTTGCTGACCCGACTGGCGATCTACAAGGAAAAAACCATCGCCATCAAGGGCAAGATCAAGTCGGCGCTGTTCTACCCGATCTCGATTCTGGTCGTTGCCTTTGTTGTCACCGCCGTGATCATGATTTTCGTCGTGCCTGCCTTCAAGGAAGTCTTCAAGAGCTTCGGTGCGGATTTGCCAGCGCCAACACTGATCGTGATGGCGATCTCGGATTTCTTCGTGGCCTACTGGTATCTGATCTTCGGCCTGCTGTTTGGCAGTTTCTACCTGTTCTTCCAGTCATGGCGGCGTTCGCTCAAGGTCCAGCGTTTCATGGACCGGGCGCTGTTGCAAGCGCCCATCTTCGGGGCGGTCGTGCGCAAAGCCACCATCGCACGCTGGACCCGCACGCTCGCAACGATGTTTGCCGCCGGCGTACCGCTGGTCGAGTCGCTCGATTCGGTCGGCGGCGCGGCAGGCAACGCTGTCTATCTCGATGCGACCAAGAAGATTCAGGCCGAAGTCAGCACCGGCACCAGCCTCACGGTGGCAATGCAAAACGCCAACGTCTTCCCGAACATGGTGACCCAGATGGTCTCGATCGGCGAAGAATCGGGTTCGCTCGACAATATGCTGGGCAAGGTTGCCGACTTCTACGAGAACGAAGTCGATGATGCCGTCGCCGCCATTTCCAGCCTGATGGAACCGCTGATCATGGTGGTGCTTGGTGTCATCATCGGCGGCCTGGTGATCGCGATGTACTTGCCGATCTTTAAATTGGGAGCCGTCGTCTGATGCAGGATTATGCTTTCCTGGCGACGCCCGGCAATGCGTTGGGCGCGGTCATCGCCGGGATTCTCGGCTTGCTGATTGGTAGTTTTCTGAACGTTGTCATTTATCGGATACCGAAAATGATGCAACGTGAATCCGATAATTATGTCGCCAGCGAAAGCGGGAAGCCGTTGCCGCACACCGATCGCTTCAACCTGATGTTGCCGCGCTCGGCCTGCCCGCATTGCCAGCACGCCATCAGCGGCATCGAGAATATTCCCGTCATCAGCTATCTGGCGCTGGGCGGAAAATGCAAGCAGTGCAAGGCACCGATTTCGGCGCGCTATCCGATTGTCGAATTGTTCACCGCGCTGGTATCGGCCGCGCTGGTCTGGCATTTCGGTGCCGGCATCACTGGCCTGGCTGCGCTGATCTTTGCCTGGCTGCTCATCGCGATGAGCGGCATTGATGCCGATACCCAGTTGCTCCCCGATGACCTGACCTATCCGTTGCTGTGGATCGGCTTGCTGCTCAATATACAGGCTACCTTCGTGCCGCTCAGTGATGCCGTCATCGGTGCCGTCGCCGGCTACCTGTGTCTGTGGGCGATCTACTGGATTTTCAAACTGCTGACCGGCAAGGAAGGCATGGGCTATGGCGACTTCAAGTTGCTCGCGGCACTGGGTGCCTGGATGGGCTGGCAAATGCTGCCATTGATTATCCTGCTGTCGTCACTGGTTGGCGCAGTCGTCGGCATCAGCCTGATCCTGTTCGGCAAACGCGGACGGGATAATCCGATTCCGTTCGGCCCGTATCTGGCCGCCGCCGGGTTGCTGGCGCTGGTGTCGGGCCAGGCGCTGACGCGCACCTACCTGCAGTGGCTGGCGTGACCGACGCAGGCCACGGCAATTTTTCAGTCGGCCTGACCGGCGGTATCGGCAGCGGCAAGAGTACCGTTGCCGATCTGTTCGCGCAACGTGGTGTCACATTGATTGATGCCGATCTGATTGCACACAAGCTAACGGAGCCGGGTGGCATCGCCCTGCCGGCCATCGCCAGCACGTTCGGTAAGCAATTCCTGCAAGCCGATGGCGCAATGAACCGCGCGATGATGCGCGACCGGGTTTTCAGTGATCCGGCGGCAAAAAAAAAGCTGGAGGCGATCCTGCATCCGCTAATCGGACAGGAAGTGGCGCGCGCCGCCGCACAGGCCACCGGTCCGTACAAGCTGTTCGTGGTGCCGCTGCTGGTGGAGTCCGGCCACTGGCGTGAACGGGTTACCCGTATTCTGGTCGTTGATTGCCCGGAAGAACTGCAAATCGCCCGTGTCATGCAACGTAACGGTCTCCCGGAAGAGCAGGTTCGTGCCATCATGGCCACCCAGAGCACGCGCGCACAACGCAGCGCGGCGGCCGATGACTTGATCTGCAATGATCGCGATGCGGCTGCACTGGTACCGCAGGTCGAGCGTCTGCATGCGCTGTATAGCGCGCTGGCAGCGCAGTCATGACGCCGCCGGCTGTGCATGGGTTTGTAATTTCATGCCGCATCGTTCAGAATCATGCCAGTATTGGTTGCCGAACTTTTTAGGGATGCCATTTTGATTGTTTACGAATACCCTTTCAATGAGCGTATTCGCACGTTGCTGCGGCTCGAAGACCTGTACGAAAAATTTGCCTTTTTCCTGCAACAGGAACACCCACTGCAACATCACGTCGCCCTCTCGACGATTTTCGAGATGCTTGAGGTAGCCGGTCGCGCTGATCTGAAATCGGACCTGCTGCAGGAACTCGAACGACAAAAGCAGACCCTGATGGGATTCCGCTCGAATCCGAACGTACAACTCGAACGCCTTGACGCCGTGCTCGCCGAACTCGACCAGGCCAGCAGCGCCTTGATCGCCGCCCAGGGCAAAACTGGCCAGAACGTGCGCGACAATGAATGGCTGATGAGCATACGCGGCCGGACCATCATTCCCGGTGGTGCCTGCGAATTCGATTTGCCATCGTATTACGCGTGGCAGCAGGGCCCGCCACAAAAACGCTTCAATGACATCGCCGCCTGGTTTGCACCGATGGCACCGCTGTTCGGCGCGATCAATCTGATCCTGCGTCTGCTGCGCGAATCCGGACGCGCGGCACCGATGGTGGCGCACGCCGGCAGTTACCAGCAAATGTTGCAGGGCAAGGTCTACCAGATGCTGCGATTGGCCATCGATCCGTCGCTTGGCGCGATTCCGGAAATCTCCGCCAACAAGTACATGCTGTGGGTCCGTTTTACGTCGCAGGATGGCGATATGAAACCCAAACCCAGCGAAGCCGATGTGCCGTTCGAGCTGACCCTCTGCAGTTTTTAATCTCTTCTTTTTTAAAGTGAATACCAGCACATGGCAACAGTAGTGGATTGCCCGACCTGCGGCACCAAAGTGGTCTGGTCGGAAGCCAGCAAGTACCGGCCGTTTTGTTCCGAACGCTGCAAACAGATTGATCTCGGCGCATGGGCCGAAGAAAAGTACACGATACCGGGAAGCCCGCCGATCGATGATCCGGACGCCGATCCCGACGAGACACCACAACGCTGAAGCAGGTCGCTTGCAGCTATGGTTCGCGCAGCAGATGTTGCCGGGTCACTCCCTGCCTTTGCCAAACCGCAGCTGATCGAGCCAGGTAATCAACGGAATGGTCGCCGGCAATAACGGTTCAAGATCGACCGCACCCTGCCATGCAAAGGCCTGTCCTTCCAGGCTTTGCGGCAAGCCGTGCCAATCCTCACTGATGTAAAAATGCAGCCGGACATGGGCATGCGGATAGACATGCTCGACGCCGCACCACGGCCGCGCACTGCGTATCTCGATACCCAGCTCTTCGACGAACTCGCGCTGCAAGGCGGCGAAAATCGATTCACCCGGCTCTACTTTGCCTCCGGGGAATTCCCAGTAGCCGGCGTACGGTTTGCCAGCCGGACGCTGGCCCAGCAACACATCGCCGTTCGGCTGCATCAGGATACCGACCGCCACATCGATCGGTGCGGCCACGGGTGCGCAGTCAGGCATACGATCAGCCATGCAACTTGCCGGCGTAGTCGCGTGCGAATTGCCATGCCACCCGGCCCGAGCGGGAACCGCGCTGCAAGGCCCAGCGCAACGCATCGCCACGCGCGGCCAGCACCTGCTCCGGCGTACAACCAAAATGCACCAGCCAGTGTCCGGCAATGGCCAGGTAGTCATCCTGCTTGAACGGATAGAACGAGACCCACAGGCCAAACCGCTCGGACAGCGAAATTTTTTCTTCGACAGTTTCGCCCGGATGCAAGTCGCCGCTCTCGTCGTTCCTGTACGAGGCATTGTCGGCCATGCGCTCCGGCATCAGATGGCGCCGGTTCGAGGTCGCATAAATAAGCACGTTGTCCGATTGCGCGGCAATGCTGCCATCGAGCGCCACCTTGAGCGCCTTGTAGCCATGCTCGCCGTCCTCGAAGGACAGGTCATCGCAAAAAATGATGAAGCGTTCCGGCCGGGCGGCGATCAGATCGACGATGTCGGCCAGATCGGCCAGGTCTTCCTTGTCGACTTCGATCAGACGCAAGCCCTGCGCGGCAAACCGGTTCAGGCAGGCCTTGATCAGGGAGGATTTTCCGGTACCCCGTGCGCCAGTAAGCAAGACGTTATTGGCCGGTCGGCCGGACACGAATTGCAGTGTGTTCTGTTCGATCTGTTCTTTTTGCGGCGCGATATTCTGCAAGTCGGACAACGCAATCGTGGCGACTTGCCGCACGGCCTGCAAGCTGCCGACGCCGTTACGCTTGCGCCAGCGGAATGCGTTGCCGGCTTGCCAGTCGATCGCCGCAGGACTTTGTGGCAAGACAGCCTCGATGCGAGCCAGCAATTGTTCGGCGCGTTGCAGGAATTGGTCTAGCTGGGTCATGGGTCGGGATTCTCTTGAGAGCAAGTATTAGGAACGGTAGTCGGCGTTAATCGTGACGTAGTCGTGCGACAGGTCGCAGGTCCAGATGGTGGCCGCCACATCGCCACGACCGAGTTTGACGCGCACCGTGATTTCGCTTTGCTTCATCACGCGCTGGCCATCGGCTTCCTGATAGGCCGGATTGCGACCGCCGTGGAGCGCCACCAGCACGTCGTCAAGGTACAGGTCCAGCTTGCTGACATCGAGGTCATCGATACCGGCATAGCCGATCGCGGCAAGGATGCGGCCAAGATTCGGATCCGACGCAAAAAAGGCTGTCTTGACCAGCGGCGAATGACCAATCGAATAGCCGATCTTGCGGCACTCCTCGATGCTCATGCCCTCTTCGACCGTGATGGTGATGAACTTGGTGGCACCTTCGCCATCGCGCACGATCATCTGCGCCAGTTCGCGCGACAGCTTGGTGACGGCCTCGGCCAGCAGAGCGTACTCAGGCGAATCGATGTCCGTGATCTGCAGCTTTGCGGCACCGGTGGCGATCAGCATGAACGAATCGTTGGTCGACGTATCGCCATCGATGGTGATGCAATTGAATGAGTGGTCGGCCGCCTGCTTGACCATGTGCTCCAGCACATTTTGCGCAACGCCTGCATCGGTGGCGAGAAAGCCCAGCATGGTAGCCATGTTCGGCTTGATCATGCCGGCACCCTTGCTGATACCGGTCAGGGTGATGGTTTCACCATTGATGACGACGGTGGCCGACCCTGCCTTGGGCTGGGTGTCGGTGGTCATGATGGTTTCGGCGGCGTTGTACCAGTTATCGGTGCGCAAGTTAGCCAGCGCTTGCGGCAGACCGGCATTGACGCGCGCCACCGGCAGCGGCTCAAGGATCACCCCGGTCGAAAACGGCAGGATTTGCGCGGCGTCACAGCCCAGCAAACCGGCCAGCGCTTCGCACACCGCGTTGGCATCGGCCAGGCCAGCTTCGCCGGTACCCGCATTGGCATTGCCGGTATTGATCACCAATGCACGAATCGGCGTGCCGGCAATGTGCAAGCCTTCCAGATGGGCCTTGCAGACTTGCACCGGTGCCGCACAAAAGCGGTTAAGCGTGAACACGCCGGCGACGGTGGCCGTCGGTGCCAGCGTCATGACCAGCACATCCTTGCGGTTGGGCTTGCGCACGCCGGCTTCGGCATGGCCGAGTTCGATGCCGGCCACGGGTTTCAGGTTCGCAGCAATGGGAAGAGGAGAATTAACGGCCATGGTGTCGGAGCAATCTGTGTAGTTGATCAAGGGAGCGAACTAGGAGGGTCACGCTATTGTAGGCGCGTGAATTTACGGGCGTAAAAAAAGGCAGGAAATCCTGCCTTTTTTCATTCCGGAAGCCGATCAGGTCAGCTTGCCGTGGCATTGCTTGTACTTCTTGCCGCTACCGCACGGGCACGGATCGTTGCGACCGACCTTCATCGCATTGATCAGTGGCTCGTCGGTCTCGCTGTCTGGCTTGACAGTCGGTGCGAGTAACTCGGAGGGGTCCAGATCCGGGTTGAACTCGTCGTGCTGGAAGTTGACATTGGCTAACCGTGTTTGCGCCAGCTGTTCTTCAGCCGCATCGATTTCTTCGCGCGACTGAATCCGTACCGTCATCACGGTCTTGACGACGTCGTTCTTGATCAACTCCAGCATCTGGCCGAACAATTCGAAGGCTTCGCGCTTGTATTCCTGCTTGGGATTTTTTTGTGCATAGCCACGCAGGTGAATACCCTGACGCAGGTGATCGAGTGCCGCGAGATGCTCGCGCCAGTGGGTGTCGACACTGCCCAGCATGACACTGCGCTCAAAACCGGAAAACGATTCCTTGCCGACGATGGCGATCTTGCTTTCGTAGGATGCATCGGCGGCCTGCAGCACCTTGTCGAGCAGCTCTTCGTCGGTCATGCTGTCGTTGGTGGCCAGGGTCTCGACTAGCGGCACATCGAGCGTCCATTCGGCAGCCAGCGCTGCTTGCAGTCCCGGTACATTCCATTGTTCTTCGACCGATTCGGCAGGGACATGCTCGCGGAACAGATCGTTGAAAACGCCGTGGCGCAGCGATGCAATCAGCGGCGTCACATCAGTGGCTTCGAGCAGTTCGTTACGCTGGGTGTAGATCACCTTGCGCTGGTCGTTGGCGACGTCATCGTATTCGAGGAGTTGCTTGCGAATATCGAAGTTGCGCGCCTCGACCTTGCGCTGCGCCGACTCGATCGAACGCGACACGATGCCGGCTTCGATCGGTTCGCCTTCCGGCATCTTGAGCCGGTCCATGATGGCGCGCACCCGGTCGCCGGCAAAAATACGCAGCAGCGCATCATCGAGCGACAGGTAGAAACGCGAGGAACCCGGATCGCCCTGACGGGCCGAACGACCGCGCAACTGGTTATCGACGCGACGCGATTCATGGCGCTCGGTACCGATGATGTGCAGGCCACCGGCCTTCACGACATGGTCATGCAGCGATTGCCATTCGTCGCGCAGTTTCTGGACACGAGCCTGTTTTTCGGCAGCACTGAGCGATTCATCGGCTTCGACATGCTGCGACTGCTTTTCAACACTGCCGCCCAGCACGATGTCGGTACCGCGACCGGCCATGTTGGTGGCGATCGTGATGGCTTTCGGACTACCTGCCTGCGCAATGATCTCGGCTTCGCGGGCATGCTGCTTGGCGTTGAGCACGTTATGCGGCAAACCGGCAGTGTCCAGAATGCCCGACAGCAGTTCGGAATTTTCGATCGAGGTGGTTCCCACCAGCACCGGCTGACCGCGCTCGTAGCAATCCTTGATGTCGACCAGCATCGCCTTGTATTTCTCTTCGTTGGTCTTGTAGACCTGGTCTTGTCGGTCCTTGCGCTGGTTTGGCCGGTTCTGCGGAATCACGACCGTTTCAAGACCGTAGATTTCCTGGAACTCGTACGCCTCGGTATCGGCCGTACCGGTCATGCCGGCGAGCTTGCCATACATGCGGAAGTAATTCTGGAAGGTGATCGACGCCAGCGTCTGATTCTCGTTCTGGATCTTGACGTGCTCTTTCGATTCGACCGCCTGGTGCAACCCATCGGACCAGCGCCGGCCAGTCATCAGGCGACCGGTGAATTCATCGACGATGACGACTTCATTGTCCTGCACCACGTAGTGCTGATCCTTGTGATACAGCGTGTGGGCGCGCAGCGCGGCGTACAGGTGATGGATCAGCGTGATGTTGGCTGAGTCGTACAGCGACGCGCCTTCCGGCAGCAAGCCCATGCTGGTCAGGATCTGCTCGGCTTTTTCGTGACCGGCTTCGGTCAGCAACACCTGATGCGCTTTTTCATCCTTGGTGAAATCGCCCGGAACACTGACAGTGCTCTTGCCGTCCGGCGTTTCTTCGCCGATCTGCAAGGTCAGCAGGGGCGGCACTTCATTGATTTTGTGATACAGCTCGGTATGATTTTCTGCCTGACCGGAAATAATCAGCGGCGTGCGGGCTTCATCGATCAGGATCGAATCGACTTCATCGACGATCGCAAAATTGAGGCTGCGCTGGACCCGGTCGACGACATCGAACACCATGTTGTCGCGCAGGTAGTCGAAGCCGAATTCATTGTTGGTGCCGTAGGTGATATCGGCGGCATACGCGAGCTGCTTGTCGTCATGATCCATCTGCGACAGATTGACGCCACTCGACAGGCCGAGCCAGAAATACAGCCGGCCCATCCATTCGGCATCACGCTGCGCGAGGTAATCATTGACCGTCACCACGTGCACGCCCTTGCCGGCCAGTGCATTGAGGTAGGCCGGCAGCGTTGCCATCAGTGTCTTGCCCTCGCCGGTACCCATCTCGGCAATCTTGCCGTAATGAAGCACCATGCCCCCGACCAGCTGTACATCGAAGTGCCGCATCTTCAGCACGCGCCGACTGGCTTCGCGACAGACGGCGAACGCCTCGGGCAACAGCGAGTCGATCGATTCACCGTTGGCGATACGCTCACGGAATGCCGGCGTCTTGGCCTGCAGTTCCGCGTCGGATAGCTTCTCGATGACGGGTTCCATCGCGTTGATCTCGCGTACCGTTTTTTGATATTGCTTGAGCAGGCGCTGGTTGCGGCTACCGAAAATCTGGGTCAGTAATGACATGCGTGGGTTCTAAATTAGGCGCCGTTGATACCGCGAAATACAGCAAGCAGGACGAGCAAGCCGGGCGCGACAGGAACGGACATTAGCGAAAAAGAAGTGAGTTTATCATGCGATATTGCGAACGTTGGGGTTACAGGCAGGGAAACAATAGCGAACTAATAATAACCAACTATTTTCGCGTCACTTGCGCCACCGCAGCCTGGCCCGATCCGGCAATCAGGAACTTGTGCGGATCTTGCGGAACTCCCTTGACCAGCACCTCGAAATGCAGATGCGCTCCCGTCGAACGGCCGGTGGTACCGATGTCGGCTACATGCTGGCCGCGCTGCACGATGTCGCCGACTTTCATCAGCAAACGCGAAGAATGGGCATAGCGGGTCACGATATCGTTGCCGTGATCAATCTCCAGCATGTTGCCAAACTGCGCATGGTATTCGGCTGCAATCACGACACCACCCGCAGCGGCGATGATCGGCGTGCCGGTCTGCGCGGGAAAATCAATCCCCTCGTGAAAAGTACTGCGACCGGTGAACGGATCAAGACGCCAGCCAAAACCGGACGCGTTGTACGACACGTTGACCGGCTGTATCGTCGGCAGCAATTTGCTGCGTACCTTGTCGAACATCAGCGTGGTCTCGACCGCATTCATGTAATCGGAACGGTGTTCAATATCGACGATCAGCGCATCGAGCGCTTGCTGGAACTGGCTGATGTCCAGTGACGGCGCAACGCGAGCACCCGATGGCTCGGCCCCGCCACGGCCCGGCAATTCCTTGAAATTGAATTCTTCCGGCTTCACTCCGGACAGGCCTTGCACCCGTTCGCCGAGCGCATCGAGGCGCATCAACTGAGCTTGCATTTCGCCTAGCTTGATGGCCATCGCCGCAATATTTTCATGCACATAGCGATCGTTGCGCGCGGCCTCACCCTGATTGCCGGCATCAAGCAATTTCTGCACTAGCGGCGAATGCATGTCGACCACCTGCGTCAGCGTCAACCAGGTCATTGCCGCCGAGCCACCGAGCATCAGCACCAGTAGCAGCGCAAGCGCCAGCAAGCCGTGCCGAAGCGTGAGCGTGAGCGATCGGGCCTGCGTAAAACGCGGGTGCAGCAAAATGATTTGCATCTCGACTCCGTTGATTCTTTGATTGCGTTGATCCCATCAACACGGGCACTGATCACGCGCCACGACGCTCGCGCAGCACCAGCAAATGGCTTTCAGCGCGGGCTGAAGCGCCATCAATTATGGTAAGGTTCCAGCATGACTCGCCCTTCTACTTTCGTACCCGCCAGGACCACATTCCGGAAAAAACCGACCTCGCGCGGCATCACCGATTTTTTGCAAAGCCATGACAAAATGGCGGCTCTGCTGCCGTCGATTACGCGCATGATGAACTTGCAGACTGACTGTGCCGCGACATTGCCGGCGATGTTTGCTGGCTGCGCTGTGCTGCAGTTCGAGTCGAACCAGCTGGTGCTATCAACACCGAACGCAGCGCTGGCCTCGAAGCTCAAGCAACAACTACCAAAACTTCAGGATGCATTGCTTCAACGTGGCTGGCAAGTTAATGCAATTAGACTGAAAGTGCAAGTTGGCCGACCGCGCGACAATCCGCCGCCGCAGAAGCAACTCAGATTACCGGACCCGGCTGTTTCGGCCTTGACGCAACTCGAAGGCATGCTGCAAAACACGCCACGTAACGCCACGCTGCTTGCTGCCATTCATGCCCTGGCCAATCGACCCAGGTCGCCATCCCAATAGCTTCCTTCCAATAAAAAGCATCAGTGCAGCATAGTGTTTTTCGATGCCGTGCAGCGGCGCAAAACCATCTGCTGGCGCTAGGCCTCGAGATCCTGCTCTGGATGCTGTTACCGAACAAGCGCATCGAGACAGTGCTGGTGAGCGCGACGACCGTGTTGCTCGTCATCGGCAAGGCCGGCAAAATTGCGCTGCCACCCCGGCGCAAACTGCTGCGCGAGCTCCACCGTATCGGCATGAGCCTGCGCAGACAGCTCTGGCTGCTCAGAAAAAAACGACGCCTGCAGGCCGGCTCCTAGTTCCTGCTCCACTCCTGCGTCGCCTGACGCACATAGGTCGGCGGTGCCTGTTCGATGTCATCGAAGCTGACAATCTCGTAGGAATCCGGTGCCGCCAGCAAGGCCCGCAACAACTGATTGTTGAGCCCATGACCGGATTTGTGTGCGACATAGCTGGCCAGTAGCGGATGACCGATCAGATACAGGTCGCCGATGGCGTCGAGGATCTTGTGGCGCACGAACTCGTTGTCGTAGCGCAGGCCATCGGTATTGAGGATGCGGTACTCATCCATCACGATGGCGTTTTCGAGTGACCCGCCACGCGCCAGGCCCATCCCGCGCAACATTTCGACATCCTGCATGAAGCCGAAAGTACGCGCCCGCGACACTTCCTTCACATACGATTCGATCTCGAAATCAACCTCGGCGGTCTGGCCGGTGCCATCGACCGCAGGGTGATTGAATTCAATGAAAAACTTCAGCTTGAAACCATTCATCGGCTCCAGTCGCGCCCACTTGCGCGCCGCGCCCTCGCCTTCGGAGACTTCGATGGGGCGCAAGACGCGGATAAATTTGCGCGCGGCTTCCTGCTCCTGCAAACCGGCTTGCTGCAGCAAATAGACAAACGACGAGGCCGAGCCATCCATGATCGGAATTTCTTCCGCGGTGACGTCGACGATCAGGTTGTCGATGCCCAGACCGGCACAGGCCGACATCAGGTGCTCGACAGTCGACACCTTGACGCCGTGATTGTCCAGTGTCGATGCCATGCGGGTGTCACCGACTCCCATTGCGCTGGCCGGCAGCTCGACAGGCGGATCGAGATCCACGCGGCGAAACGTGATCCCGCTATCGGGTGGTGCCGGGCGCAACGTCAGCGCGACCTTGGTGCCGGAATGCAGGCCGACGCCGACGCTCTTGACCAGTTGTTTGACAGTACGTTGTTTGAGCATGGCGTGACCAATACGGATACACGCAGAGCAAGTCCGTGCGTGCGGTCGGAACCAACAAAAATGGCGCATCACTGCGCCATTATTTTCACCTCTACCAATGAATCAGCCGAGCTGACCGACCAATGTTTCAGCGTTCGAGACTTCGAATTTACCAGCTTGTTCGACATTGAGTTGCTTGACCACGCCGTCATCGATCAGCATCGAATAACGCTGCGAACGTGTGCCCATGCCGAACTTGCTGAAGTCGGCATCGAGGCCGAGCGACTTGCAAAAATCGGCATTGCCGTCGGCCAGCATGCGGATCACACCGGTGGCTTTTTGCTCGCGGCCCCAGGCACCCATCACGAACGCATCATTGACCGACACGCACCAGATTTCATCGACGCCCTTGGCCTTCAGATCAGCCGCATGCTTCAGGTAACCTGGAACATGCTGTGCCGAACAGGTTGGCGTATAAGCGCCTGGCAATCCGAACACGGCAATTTTCTTGCCCTTGGTCAGGTCCGACACCGCAAAGGTATTCGGGCCGAGCGAACAACCTGCGGATTCGACTTCGATGAACTCTGCCAGTTTGCCTTCAGGCAGATGGTCGCCGATTTTGATGGTCATGGTGATCCTTTCGTGTTGGGGTTGAAATTAGATAGTACACAATTAAATCGCGTTCGATTATGCCCGGTTCCGTGTGAGCATGCAGGCTACCCGCGCATGCCACCAAACAATTCGCGTCACAAGAATGGGCACGATACAACCGTGCCCACGCCAAACGAACCTCAGTCCGCCTGCTTGCGCAGGAAGGCCGGAATATCGTAGGTTTCCATGCCATTTTTTTCCAGCGCACGGACGGTTTCCGAGGCCGACTCGCGACGCCAGACTGCTGGCGCTTTCAGGCCTTCGAACGAACCCGACGCCTTGCCATTGCCCATCGCCGAGCCAGCCACACCCGAGTTGATGGCAGCATGGCCAATCATCGGCTCGTTGTGGGTGCCGGTCCGCAGCATCGGCGTAGGAACCAGTTGCACGTTCTTGCGGGCACGGCCCAGACCGGTTGCCACCACGGTGACACGGATATCGTCGCCCATCGAATCGTCGTAGGCGATACCTTGCGCGATCGAGGCATCGGCTGCTGCAAAAGCGCGTACGGTAGCCATGACTTCCTTGATTTCCTTGCCCTTCAGACTGCGGCTGGCAGTGACATTGACCAGCACGCCGCGCGCGCCGGACAGATCGATACCATCGAGCAGCGGCGAGGCCACGGCTTGTTCTGCCGCAATCCGTGCACGATCAACACCCGAAGCAGTGGCCGTACCCATCATTGCCTTGCCCTGCTCGCCCATGATGGTCTTGACGTCATTGAAGTCGACGTTGATGTGACCCGGCACGTTGATGATCTCGGCAATCCCGGCGACGGCATTGTTGAGGACATCATCGGCATGCTGCAGCCATTCGATCATGCTGTCGTCTTCGTAGATCTCTTCGAGCTTTTCATTGAGGATGATGATCAGCGAATCGACATGCTGCGACAGCGCTTCCAGACCTTCGTCGGCGATGTCCATGCACTTCTGGCCTTCATACGAAAACGGCTTCGAGACGACGGCCACGGTCAGCGCGCCCTGCTCCTTGGCAATCTGCGCAATGATCGGTGCCGCACCGGTGCCGGTACCGCCGCCCATGCCGGCAGCGATGAAGACCATGTGCGCGCCGCGCAAGGCATCTTCAATCCGGCCGCGGGATTCTTCGGCCAGTTGGCGACCAACGGCCGGTTTCATGCCCGCGCCCAGACCGGTTTCGCCGATCTGGATGACGTTGTGGGCTTTCGAGTTTTTCAGCGCTTGCGCATCGGTGTTAGCAGCGATGAACTCGACGCCGGAGACGCCTTTGTTGATCATGTGTTGCACCGCATTGCCGCCGGCACCACCGATGCCGACAACCTTGATCACGGTACCCAGTGAAGCATTTTCAAGCAGTTCGATTTCCATGGTGTTTCCTTAAAGGGTAGGCAGTTGTCAGTCGATAGGCATCACGTCCTCGGTGACGCCTAGCGACTAGAAACTGCGGGGTAATTCACTATTCAAAATAAGTCTTTAAAACCGACAGCTTCATCACTGCAAATTCAACAGCCAAAACAGCGTCATGCAACGGACGTCGTGTAACGCTTGCGTCCTCAGAAATTCCCCAAAAACCATTCTTTCATGCGATGCCATACCGCCTTCACCGAACCATCCTGACGCGTGACGACATTGCCTCGTAAATATTGTTTCTTCGCCTCGAGCAACAAGCCCAGCACTGTCGCGTAACGCGGACTGCGCACGACGTCGGCCAGTTGTCCGCTGTATTCCGGCGTACCCAACCGCGCCGGCTTGAGGAAAATATCTTCGGCCAGTTCGACCATGCCCGGCATCATTGCCGAGCCGCCGGTCAGCACGATGCCCGACGACAGCACTTCTTCGTAACCGGATTCGCGCACCACCTGGTGCACCAGCGCAAACAGTTCTTCGATGCGCGGTTCGATCACGGCGGCAAGTGCCTGGCGCGACAAATTGCGCGGACCGCGGTCACCCAGCCCCGGCACTTCCAGCGTCTCGCCCGGATCGGCCAGCACTTGCTTGGCCACGCCGTAACGCAGCTTGATTTCTTCGGCTTCCGAGGTCGGCGTGCGCAACGCCATCGCGATGTCGTTGGTGATCTGGTCACCGGCGATCGGGATCACGGCGGTGTGGCGGATCGCGCCTTCAGTGAAAATCGCCACGTCGGTGGTGCCACCACCGATATCGATGAGCACCACGCCCAGCTCTTTTTCGTCGGGTGTCAGCACGGCGTCGGCCGAGGCCATCGGCTGCAGGATCAGGTCCGACACTTCGAGGCCGCAACGGCGCACACACTTGACGATGTTCTGTACCGCCGAGACCGCACCGGTGACGATGTGCACTTTGACTTCGAGCCGGATACCGCTCATGCCGATCGGTTCACGCACGTCTTCCTGGTTGTCGACGATGAATTCCTGCGGCACCGTATGCAGCAGTTGCTGGTCGGTCGGGATGTTGACCGCCTTGGCGGTTTCGATCACGCGGGCCACGTCGGCGGCGGTGACTTCCTTGTCCTTGATGGCGACCATGCCGCTCGAATTGAAGCTGCGGATATGGCTGCCGGCAATCCCGGCATATACATTGCGGATCTTGCAGTCGGCCATCAGTTCGGCTTCTTCGAGCGCACGCTGGATCGATTCGACCGTCGCTTCGATATTGACGACGACACCCTTCTTCAATCCTTTCGATTCGTGCTGGCCCAGACCGATGACTTCATGGCGACCGTTCGGCATGACCTCGGCCACGACGGCCACTACTTTCGAGGTGCCGATATCGAGTCCCACGATCAGATTCTTTGCGTCTTTTGTCATGTTGTTCTGCTTGCCGTGATGGTGATGTGCATGAGGCCGTTGTGGGTAAAGGTAATCATTTTTTGCGTGCCGCCCCGCTCTTGAGCGCACCGGAAACCAGCCCGCTGGCTTTCAGCGCCATGCCGTTCGGATAGCGCAAGTCAACGCTGTCGATGCGGTCCTGCAGCCGCGCCACCAGTTGCGGATAGATGCCGATCAGGCGGGCCACCCGTTCCTGCAAGGTGGTCCTGGTTTGTTCGCGTCCGAGTTCAACCGTCATGCCGTTATTGAGCTTGACCGACCAGGCGTAGCGGCTCGACAGCGTCAGACTTTCCGGCGCGAGATTGACCGCGACGAACCAGGCTTGCAGCTCCGCGAAACGCGCGACGATTTCTTTTTCGCTGCCAGCCGGGCCGTTGAATTCGGGCAGCGGGCCGTTCTCTTCGGCCTCGGCCAGATTGGCCGTGAAGACATCGCCAGCCACGGACAGCAAGCGGCCTTCGTCGCCCCAGGTGCCGAGCGGTTCATGTTCTTCCAGCGTGACCACCAGCCGGTTCGGCCATTCGCGCCGCACGCTCGCCTTGCGTACCCAGGGCACCGCTTCGAAAGCTTGCCGCACCGCGTTCAAATTGGCCGTGAAAAAATTGCCGCGGATGCGCGGCAGCGCGGTGGCCTTGATCGTCAACGCATTGACATGCAGCAGCTGCACATCGGCGATGCCGTCGACCCGAATCACCTTGAGCGTGAACATCGGCCGTTGCGCAATCCACCAGACGCCCGAGGCGAGCAGCACCAGCAGCAGCGCGCCGAGCAGCGTGTTCGCAGTTGCGTTGAGCAGTTTGATGTCTTGCCACATGATCGAGTCGGGTCCGTTCTGTTCAGGTTGAAGAAGGAAGCGCGTTGTAAAGACGGGCCGTCGACAGGATCTCGACGCAGACATCTTCGTAACTGATGCCAGCCGCCTTGGCGGCCATCGGCACCAGCGAGTGGCCGGTCATGCCGGGCGAAGTGTTGACTTCGAGCAGGAACGGCGCGTTGTCGCTGGCACGCAGCATGATGTCGACACGGCCCCAGCCGGTGCAGCCAACCGCATTGAAGGCACGCACCGCGAGGTCTTGCAGGCTGACGGTGTCGTCATCGGCCAGCGGTGCCGGACATAGATAGACGGTGTCGTCGCTGAAGTATTTGTGCTCGTAATCGTAATTGCCTTCGGGCGCGCGGATCTCGACGATCGGCAGCGCACGAGCACCGTGGCCGGAGCCGAGCACCGGGATCGTGATCTCGCGTCCGCTGATGAATTCTTCGGCCAGCACCACGCTGTCGTACTTCGCGCACAGCGCAAAGCCGGCATGCATGTCGGCGTCGACCACCACCTTGGCGATACCGATGGTCGAACCCTCGTGCGGTGCTTTCAGCATCAATGGCAA
>CANFED010000017.1 GCA_947445995.1 Oxalobacteraceae bacterium
AGTCATCCGCCAAAAAACGGTCTGCGTTGAAATCATGCTGCGGTGTGGTGAATGTCATCTTGGAATCCATGGGGTCAACTTCCTTAATTAGCTTGATGAAGTTGTCTCATGATAGTTTGACACAGGGGGGTGACTCATCCGGCAAATACAACAGGTGGACCCCTTCTACCGGCACTTACGTCATCCATGCCCAACCGTTTACTGGTAGCAACGGCAGCGGCAAGGCAGGTCCGATGGCCACTCTTACCTTGACGATATCGTCAACACCGACGCCAACTCCAACGCCAACGCCAACGCCAACACCAACACCAACACCAACACCAACACCGACGCCAACACCGACACCGACGCCAACGCCAACGCCAACACCAACACCAACACCAACACCGACGCCAACACCAACACCGACGCCAACACCAACACCGACGCCAACACCAACACCAACACCAACACCAACACCAACACCGACGCCAACGCCAACACCAACGGGGCAATTCCTGAGGTGGACTCCACGCGATTTTCTGTTTACGTCAAACACGACATACCCGCAACCCGCTACTGTGGATGTGTCGGCAACCTTTACGGGGCCTAACAACAGCAGTATCACCATCCCTGGCTATTACACAAAAAACAAAACTTGGGTAGTTCGCTTCTCCCCCCCTTCGGATGGTACTTGGACATACAAAACAACCTCCACCGATACGGATCTGGATGGCAAGACGGGTATTTTCTTAAGCGTACCCAATACAAATCCGAATATCCGCGGGGCCCTGGTCATTGACCCGGCCAATCCAACGCTCTTCAAGCACGAAGATGGCACACCTTATTTTATGCTCGGGTATGAGCTGGATATGCTGGCAAATCTAAGTATCGGCGATCCAAGCATTAGCAAGACCAAGACGCTGATCGATAATATTTCAAGTAATGGGTTTAGCGATGTGATCATGGCGGTCTATGCGGAAGACGGCCCGTGGGGTGACCGCGGCAAAACGACTTCTTATGGCCCTGACGCAGACTTCGGCCCCCCCGCTGAAATGCCTTGGCCGATCGTCTCAGGCAAATTCGTCATCAGCCAACCCAACCCAGCCTATTGGGAAAATCTGGACAGGGTGATCGACTATCTTCATAACAAGGGAATGTCGATACACCTCTATACCCGCATGCAACCAAACAAGTATTTCGCGGCCAAGCTTCCAAGCCCCGGAACTGCGGATGAGGCGGCCTTCATTAAATATGTGGTTGCCAGGTATCAGGCCTATTCAAGTGTCATTTTTGACTATCAAAAAGAGGTCGCCAATGTTTCCATGACTGATGCCACGGTCCAGGCAGGTGTGGCCAACATCAAAAAGAACCTCGCCTATCCAAGGCTCATCAGTGTTCACGATGCCGATTCCTATTCAAGATCTGCTTTGTACAATCGAAACATTGACTTCTACACAGATCAAGGACACGCCGGGGATCATTACCAGGAAACCATCGCAGGGAAGGCAATTAGAAATTGGCCGTATTACAATGCCGAGCATAGTTATCAAATCGGCAACGCAGAGGCACCTAATCGTATTACTTTCCCAGGTGCCACAGGGTCTCCGGAATCCGTATTTGATGCCACGCTTGAGATCGCCATGGCAGGCGGCTTCAGCGCTTATTACTACGGTCTGCATGCTTGGGACATCATGACATGGCAAGTCATTCCGCTTCATTTGGACTACTACCGAAACTTTACCAACTTTATAAAGAATACGAAGTGGTACACCATGACGCCAAGTGACTCGCTGATTGGTGGCGGCGGATCCAAAAAGCATTGCCTCGCTGATGCTGGCAAGGAATATATTGTCCTCTTGGGTACGAACCAGAACAGCGCTACGCTGTCTGTGGCTGGCGTACCGGCCGGGGCTTCGCTGTCTGGGACCTGGGTTAATCTCTACAACGGCGCGAACGTATCGGTAGCAAATGTGGGCAACGGATCACTTGCTTTGACTAAGCCGTCCGCCTTTGGGTCAGCACCAGCGATGCTTTCGTTGAAGCGCTAGGAAACAGAGGTAGCCTAAGCTGACAGCTTGAAGCAATTCACCGGATGCTGAGTCTGATCAGCTAATTCGATGGGATGTCGCCCATTGACGGCGGTGGTCTTTTTTGCAAAGAGTGTCAAAGGAAACGGCGTCATGTTTTTCATGACGCCGTTTTTCTTTGAGCGATCCAGATGAGTGTTGGTGCACTGTAAAGTTGACTTCGCATGCTGCCCGTCTCGGGATTGACGGTCAGGATACGTACCGCGCTGGCCAGCGCAGCGAGAGCGGCCTACGGGCTGCACCTTTCACTACGTTGCCAAACCCGCTCGGAGGCTCCCGATCGCAAATAAATAATCGTTGATGAGGCCGGCATCACGCCCTCAATTACTGCACTGCAACTTATTACTTTGTAGACATGACTGAAACCAAACAGTAGGCTACCTGCCTGAACTCTTTAGAAAGACGATTGCATGCCATTGCCCCTGACACCCGCCCGCATCCTGCTTGGCGCCGTTTTCGCCCTGACCATGCACCCGTTGCTGGCTGCCGATTTTCCGGTGCCCGCCGAAGGTGAGTGGACCATCCGTGACTTCCACTTCCGTTCTGGAGCGGTGTTGCCCGCATTGACACTGCACTACCGCACCATCGGTGCGCCGAGCGGAATCCCGGTTTTGCTGCTGCATGGCACCACGCAATCCGGTGCCAGTCTGCTGGCACCGCAGTTCGGCGGCGCGCTCTTCGGCCCCGGCCAGCCACTTGATGCCAGCCGCTATTTCGTGATCCTGCCGGATGCCATCGGCCATGGCAAATCCAGCAAACCCTCGGATGGACTGCGCGCGGCCTTCCCCCGCTACAGCACCGAAGACATGGTCGATGCGCAGCACCAGCTAGTCACCGAGCACCTGGGCA
Source organism: Oxalobacteraceae bacterium (assembly GCA_947445995.1). GTDB lineage: Bacteria > Pseudomonadota > Gammaproteobacteria > Burkholderiales > Burkholderiaceae_D > Actimicrobium. Next base: position 2,919 of record CANFED010000017.1, read on the forward strand.
TCGCGCATTTGCGGATGGTGCTGGGCTATTCGATGGGCGGCATGGAGACCTGGATTTATGCGCAGAAATATCCGGCGATGATGGATATTGCAGTTCCGATGGCGTCGCTGCCGACCGAAATGGCAGGGCGCAACTGGATGCTGCGCCGTCTGATCAGCGACACAATCCGCAATGACCCGGCCTGGATGAATGGCAATTACACAATCCAGCCACGCAGCGCACAGAGTAGCTCGGTATTTTTCGGGCTGGCCACCAATGGCGGTAGCCAGGCCTTGCAGAAAGCCGCACCGACCCGCGTAAAAGCCGATGCCCTGCTCGATGCGCGACTGGCCGCACCGTTTCCGGCCGATGCCAATGACGTACTGTATCAATGGGAATCCTCGCGCGACTATGATCCGTCAGCCGGACTGGAGCGCATCACAGCCACGCTGCTGGCGATCAATTCGGCCGATGACGAGCGTAATCCGCCCGAGCTGGGCATCATGGAAAGCGCACTGCGACGGATCAAAAACGCCCGGATACTGCTCGTCCCCGGCAGCGAACTGACCGCAGGACATGGCACCGCGTTTCGCGCCGATCTGTGGAAAGAGTCGCTGGCCGAGCTGCTGCAACAAACACCGCAACCGATGAAGTAAGCTCACGTCCACCACAAAAGGAATGACAGCATGTTCGACAAAGACCGATTTATTCAGGACTGCAAGGAAGCCGCCACTTCCGGCCAGGTGGCACTGCGTGAGGTTGTCGCGGAAGCGGTCTCGCATCGCGCGTCGCTCATGGCGGAACTGGGCGAGCCGCAGCATGCGGGGATCACACCGCTATACCGCTCGCCGGAACTCACCATCATCAACTTCGTCTGGGCACCGTGCATGAATCTGCTGCCGCACAATCATCAGATGACGGCCGTGATCGGCATCTATGAAGGCCGGGAGGACAATATTTTCTGGCGTCGCACCGAAGGATCGATTGAGGCAGCAGGTGCCAAATCGCTCGGTGCCGGCGAAGTCGCCACGCTAGGTCGCGACATCATCCACTCGGTTCTCAACCCGTTAGCCCGGATGAGCTGCGCGATTCACGTCTATACCGGCAACTTCTTCGAGCCGCACGAACCACGCAGTCAGTGGGACCACGAATCACTGCGGGAACAGCCGTACGACATCGAGCAGGTCCGGGCAGTCTTCCACGATGCCGAAGCCCGATTCAGCGCAGTCCGCTCAATTCACTGACGAACCAGACTAGCAACCCGCCACGCACTTACCGTCGGCCGTAAACGACATCGGCTTGCCGCTGACGGGCAAATAGGTCGGCACCTTGACGGCGGACTTGAAGGCCATCGTGCGTGTACCCGGCAGTAACTTGCCATCCTTGGTCGTCGCCTGATTGGCATGCGAGGCGATCACGGCATTGGGCTTGACCAGATCGTTGATCACGTAAGCCGCTTCGACCGGACCGGTAGAAAACGTGCCACCGATGTTGAGCACCGCCAGCTTGGGTTTATAGAAACGGCGCACGACCATCTCCTGGTCGGCGATGATGCCGGTATCTCCGGACAGGTACACCACCAATCCGTTCGAAAACGTCAGCACGTAACCACCGGCAGGACCGACATACGCGGTCAGTGCATTGGCTGCCAGCGCCTCGGCATGGGCCGATTCCATGAAATCCGGATCGAGTCCGTTCGAGTGCGCTGCCGGCACGCTGGCAATACTGACTCCACCGATCTTGCTTTCTCCGCCAAAACGTACCAGTTGCACCTGATCGGCCGTGCCACCCGCAGCCTTGATGCGACGCGCGAAAAAGCTGCCCATTTCACCACCGACGAACAGCTTGGATTTCTGCGCCAGCACGATTTCTTCGGTGACGGACGATGGCGTACTTTTGACTGAAAAATCCGGTGCCGCGCAAGTACCGGCATTGGCAGACGGCTGGTGACGATCGCCGAGGTGGTCGCCGTGTACATGACTGAGCACGACGGCATCGATCTTCCCGAGACGCGGATCATTGCCACCGCGTACCGTGCGACCGGCGTCGTACAGGATGCGGGTGCCGTCCGGATCTTCAAAAATCAGCGCCCGGTCAGCGGCGCAGACTTCGCCGTCATGGCTTCCGATTGGCGTGATCGTGACCGTAGCAGGGCCGGCGGCGATGGCCGACGACAGACCTAGCGTGCAGCAGGCAGCCAACAGCATGCGGTGGATAACGTGATTATTTTTCATCGGGGACATCCTCGGGGAAAGTGGTTCGACAGGAAGTGCTCTGCACACGCCATGACTGACGCGCTAGCGGCGACGCCATAGAGTAGCTGGTTTTACCGATGCCTTGTCAGCGTGACCATTTGGATAGCCGCATCAGGTACCGCAGGTTCGCAAAACTGCGCTACAGTGACAGCCCCGAACGACTCCACATTTTCGATTTTCACACCATGACTGCTGCGCGTTCCCTGACTGTGCGCTGCCTCGCCGCCTGCCTGCTTTTCCTGAGTCTCCCGACTGCCGCCGCCGACATGAGCAAGACCTTGCATGTGGTCCTGCAAAATGGCGAAACCGTGCTCGACCCGGCTCAGGCCTCCGACATCAATACGCTGAGTCTTATCGAAAACATCTTCGATGCACCGCTGCGCTACGACTATCTGGCACGCCCGCTGGCATTGCGGCCAAACCTGACGAGTGCCATGCCGACCATCAGTGCCGATGGCATGACCTATACGCTGAAGCTGCAGCGTGGCATCCGCTTCACGCCAGACCCGGCCTTCGGCGGCAAGCCACGCGAACTGGTCGCGAGCGATCTGATCTACAGCATGCAACGTCATTACGATCCGGCCTTGAAATCGCCCTGGCTGTTTTTACTCGATGGCAAACTGGCAGGCGACAGTACACTCCGGCAAGGCAGGTTCGATCCGATGCGCCCGATCGCCGGCCTGACTGCGCTCGACAGCCACACACTGCGCATCGTGCTGAACCGCCCGGACACTAATTTTCTGTACCTGCTGGCGATGCCGGCACTGTCGGTGGTGGCGCATGAAACCATCGCCGCACGCACCCCCTTCCCGGTCGGCACCGGACCGTACGTGCTGCGCGAATGGCAGCGCAATAGCCGTTTGCTGCTCGACGCCAATCCCGATTTCCGCCGCACCGTCTTCGACGACAGCACCACCAGCACCACCAGCAATCCGGCCATCGCCCGTGCGCTGCACGACCGGTCGCTACCGCTGATCGGTCACATTGATGTCCGCATACTGGAAGAACAGCAAGCCCGCGTGCTGGGATTCCTGAACCACGATATCGACTACCTGGAACCGGTGCCGGCACCGCTGGCCGGCATGGTGCTGGAACAGGGCAAGCTGAAACCCGAGTTGTCACGGCAAGGCATCACGCTGGCGCTGACACCGATGATGTCGCTCGACTATCTGTGGATGAACATGGACGACCCGGTGCTGGGCGGCCTCGCCTTGCCGCAGATTGCGCTGCGCCGCGCGATCGGCTACAGCTACAACCGCAGCGAAGATATCCGGGTGCTGTCAAAAGGGCTGGCGATACCGGCCCAATCACCGCTGCCGCCCAACGTGTTCGGTTATGACGCGGCGCTGCGCAGCGAGTCCGAATACGACCCGGTACTGGCACGCGCGCTGCTCGATCGATTCGGTTATCGCGACCGCGATGGCGATGGCTGGCGTGAACAACCTGACGGCTCACCGCTGACACTGACGATGCATACGCTGGCCTCGACCACCGGACGACTGCGCGACGAATTATGGAGTCGCAGCTTGAGCGCCATCGGTATTCGGGTCGTCTTCAACAGTGGCAAATTTACCGACCTGCTGAAAGCGGCGCGGCTCGGTCAGGTGCAGATGGTGGAAGCGGAATGGATCGCCGACTTCCCGGATGGCGAGAATTTTTACCAGCTGCTGTACGGCCCCAACGCCGGCTCGGCAAACCGTGCCCGCTTCCGTCTGCCGGCGTTCGATCGTCTCTATGAACAGGCGCAGCAACTGCCCGACTCGGCCGCACGCAACCTGTTGTACCGCGACATGAACCGCCTGCTGCAAGGCTATGCGCCGTGGGTACTGCGCACCCATCCGGTCTCGGCCGATGTCCAGCAACCGTGGCTGCGCAATTACCAGCGCCATCCGGTGATGCTGACGACGTGGCGGTATCTGGATCTGGAACGCTGAAGGAGGGAGCTCGCGTGGACCTGTTATTCATCACAGGCAAAATTCGTAGGATGTTGTTGTATTCGAGGTGATGCTGACGACGTGGCGATGTCACGCAAGCCGTCGAACACATCGCGCGCAAACCACTGACATTGAAAAAGCGGACTATTCGGTGCAAGGTACACACTTAAGTACACACACCGCGAGGAAAGAATGCAAATCACCAAAGCATTTAAAAACGGCAACTCACAGGCAATTCGCATTCCTGCCGAACTCGCCTATGAACGCACCGACATCGACTTCGAAATCGTTCGTATTGGCGATGAAATTCGAATCCGTCCCGCTCAACGACTGCTCACGGGCGCACTTGCCAAGTTTGCCAAATTTAGACCAGACTTCATGGCAGAGGGACGGGGCGACCAGGAGCAAAGCGATCGGCAGGAGTTGTAATGGCGCTGTTCATGCTTGATACCAATATGTGCCTCTATTTGATGAAGAAGCAGCCCGAGCAGGTCGCCAGTCGATTTAACCAGTGCTATGCCGGTGATGTCGTGATGTCGGCGATTACGTTTGCCGAACTGGTGTACGGCGTTACTGTTTCTCAGGACAGTGAACGTGAACGGCAGAATCTCATTGGACTCATCGAGGACATACCGGTTGCCCCGTTTGATGCCCCTGCTGCACTGGCCTACGGTCCGATCAGACAGACGACTCGTGACCGCAAGAAAGACCATCTGGATAAACTGATCGCCGCGCATGCCGTGGCACTCGACGTCACTCTGGTGACGAACAATGTGCGTGATTTTATTATTTACCCCGGTCTCAAAATCGAGAACTGGGTCGTTGCATAGCACTTACAAAGAGGTAGGGTGCAATAACCGCAGGGCATTGCACCGAATGGTCTGGCCGCGCTCGAAGATGCGATCAACGACGATCATGTTCATGCATCGTATTGATACTTGCTCTGATGGCATGGTTCTGGCGGGGTAAAACCGCATTCATTTCCGCTGGCGGTGCAATGCCCTTCGGATATTGCACCTTATCTGATGTTCTCGTTGACAGACCCGCCGGGCAACAATGACACATCAACCAGACAAAAAAAATGCCCACTCGAAAGTGGGCAAAATCTATATCAATTTGGGTAGACATAGAGGAGACAGGCAGACTATAGCCATCCGTCCTGCCCCACGCCAATTTCTATTTGACATATCAGTTATTCGAAATCGGCATAACAGGACAAGTTTCGGCCGCTAGCTGCCTGCGCCGCTGCGCTGGCGAGATCCACTGGCTGACAATCATTCCAGCAATCAGTAACGCGGCACCGAGCAAGCCACGCCAGGACATGAGCTCGCCCAGCCAGAAATAGGCGGCGATGGCAGCGCAGGCAGGCTCGAACGCATAGATCACTGCCGCCTCATTGGCACTACTGTGGCGCTGCCCCCATGTTTGCAATGAAATGATCGCCGCCGTCGCCACCAGACCGAGGTACAGAAAATTGACCACATCAGTCCGCATCGCCGATGCAATGACTGTCCAGTCGACCGGATGGCGCGGTAATTCCCACGCCACCAGCCAGAGTCCGGCGCACAACGCGACGACGATGATCTGAACGGTGGTCAGCACCATCAAGCTGCTGGCACGCCGCGTCAGGACTTCGAGCAATTTCACATACACGCCAAAGAAAAACGCCCCGGTCAGTGCCAGATTATCGCCAACTCCCCAGGCACCACCATCCCAGCACAACGCAAACAGTCCGACGATGGCAAGCGCAATGGCGATCACGATGCGACGCTCGGGTGCCTTGCCTGCCAGCAGGCCCAGCAACGGGACGACCAGCACATTGAGGCCGGTGACGAACGCATTGCGGTTCGAACTGGTCAGGGCCAGGCCTTCGAGTTGCAGCATGTAGCAAAGAAACAGCGTGACCCCAAGCAGCACGCCGGGCAAAAAATCACGCCAGCGTGCGCGCCACAGGAACGGTGCCAGCAAGAGGCCGGCCATCGCAAAACGAACAAGAATGATCCAGACCGCTGAAAAATGTGCGGTCAGGTCTTTCATTGCAGGAAACGTCGTGCCCCACACCAGCGTAACGATCAGGAGCGCAAGAATGCCTTGCAGGCGGGACGGAATAGACAGAAACATAAAATGACAGCCGCCAAAAAAGTGATTGAAAAAGAACAGGCCAAGCCATCGCGGCAAAGGGAATACTCACATATAATTATTTCCAATAGGAAACATATGCTATATTTTGCAGAGTTGCAAAAGTAACAGAGTGACCGGCAAACCTGGAGTGATCCAGCGACGCAAAGCTACAGGGGCTTCTCCGGAAGTCAGCCAGCTACCTGACAGCATCCCGCTGCCAGGCCAACCATTCAGCGCGTCCAGAGGACGGCTCGAATAAAAGGCAAAGCCATGACCACACCTTCCGTTTTCGTCCACCGCATTACGCGGGCGATCTTTGCCATCATGGCATTCGTCCTGTGCCCGTTCGTCGCCCACAGCGCGATCATTCGCGAAGCGGTCGTGCCGGCTTATTTTTATCCCAGCCCGAACAGTACGGCATGGGCCAGTCTGAACATGCTGGCCAAGAAAATGCCAACCACCGCCATCGTCAATCCGAACAGCGGTCCCGGCACTGCGCTCGACCAGAACTACGTGAAGGCCATCGCCAACCTGCACGCCTCCGGCGGCAAGGTCATCGCGTACGTCTCGTCGTCGTATGGCAACCGGCGCCTGTCGGATGTGACCAAGGACATCAATACCTACCTGGCCCTCTACAAGGTGGATGGCTTTTTCATCGACGAGATGACCAATGACAGCACCGCCGCCCACATCCAGTACTACCAGTCGGTCTACAACTACATCAAGGCCCTGTCACCGAAATACACGGTCACCGGCAATCCTGGCACCAACGTGCCGGAGCGCTACCTGACCTTGCCGCTGGCCGACAAGTTCGTGATCTTCGAAGACACGCTGCAATTGTTCAAGCGCCAGGTCGTGCCGACATGGCAGACCAAATATCCGGCCGAGCGTTTCATTAGCATCGTCCATACCAGTCCGCGCGCCAACATGGCTGCCGTCATGAAGATCAACAGCACGCGCGGCATCGGTGGCCTGTTCGTCACGACGCTGGGCATGCCGGACCCGTACTTCAAATTGCCGGCCAACTGGGGTGCGGATATGGCGATCGCCCTGTCGTTGCAATAACCACCCTCAGGAGGCTGTCATCTTGAAGATGCCCTGCGCATTGCCGGCATCGAAACCCAGATCCAGCTGATCGCTTCCCTCGATGCAATCGCGCGAGATGAATTCGTAAAAGCTGCCCGGCACGTCACGCTGCACCAGCGTGCCGTCGGCAGCGACAAAATCCCGCGTCACATTGTCGGCCAGAAAAGCGGTCTGGCGTATCCGGCCACTTTGCGAGACTTCGACCGATTGCTTCATCGGCCGGCGCAACACCTTTTGCTGTAACGCGACCTGCGCCACATCGGCGACCCGGTCAGTCACATGATTGAAGGTGTTGCCCTCGGTCGAGATCCAGGCCATCTCCGCCGATTCGGCGCGCAGCAATTCGTAGTCGGCCAACGTCGGTGGCGCATGCTGGCAAGCAAAGCACGCCTGCAACTGCACCAGCAACGAAATCGCATCCGTGACCGAAAGCCGGTTGTCGCGTCCCAGTTCATGCAATAGCCATTGGGATTTCGGTGACAGCGGATCCCGCGAGGTCGACACCACCCGCGTCACGGCCTGCTGAAACGGCACCGAGAATTTTTCCGGATGCAGTTCGCTGACAAAAAACTGGGCGATCTGCTCCGGGCAATCCTGTTGCACATACGAGCGCCCCGTCATGCCGAGTCGATCCAGCGGAAACACGCCATTGAGCCGGTAACCGAGTGGTTCGAGCAACCGCGTAAAGGCGCATTCACCAGGTGGTAACGCGCCGTTTTCGGCCCAGCGCACGGTGCGCAGCGCGCCATGATCGTGCCAGACCTTGTCGCTGCGACTGGCCACTTCTTCGGTGTAGCGACGCCCGCTAGGCACCCGCTGCAGCAAGTCATGAAACAGCACCATGTTGAGCGCTTGCGCCATTTCCTTGCGCGATACCTGGCCAGGCTCGCCGCACGAAAACACTGTCGGGATCGCCAGCAAGCGATAGACCTGCGCGGCACCGTCGGCACCGATGACTTTTTCGATCAGGTTGGCCAGATTGCTGTTATTGGTTCTCATGAAAAAATCCTGTGTGGATAAATGGCAGTCGCTATCACGACTGCGCGAACGTTCGCGGCGACCGCGTTCGACCAGTACTTCTCCGAATGCAGGCAAGTCAATGCGCATGATGGCCTCCTAAAGATCAAAGCTGATGCCCTGCGCAAGCGGCAGGGCATTGCTGAAATTGATCGTGTTGGTGGCACGCCGCATGTAACCTTTCCACGCATCGGAGCCGGATTCCCGGCCGCCGCCGGTGTCTTTTTCACCGCCAAATGCGCCACCGATTTCCGCACCGCTGGGGCCGATGTTGATGTTGGCGATGCCGCAGTCGCTGCCGGTCGCGCCGAGAAAGGTTTCGGCTTCGCGCAGGTCGGTGCTGAACAGGCTCGACGACAAGCCTTGCGGCACTGCGTTATTGAGTGCAATCGCCTGAGCCAAGGTGTCGTAACGCACCACGTACAGGATGGGCGCAAAGGTTTCGCGATGCATGATGGCCGATTGCATCGGCATCTCGACGAGTGCCGGATGGACATACTGACCGCCTTCGGCACCGGCCACCTCGGCACGCTGCCCGCCTGAAATGACACCGCCTTCGGTGCGTGCCGTCTCCAGCGCCACCTGCATCGCGTCGAATGCAGCGACATCAATCAGCGGGCCGACCAGCGTGGCCGGATCGGACGGATTACCGACCGGCAGCGCCGCATAGATCTTCTTCAGGCGCGGCAGCAAGGTGTCATAAATGCTGGCGTGGACGAACAACCGGCGCAAGCTGGTGCAGCGCTGGCCGGCCGTACCGACCGCTGAAAAGACAATGCCGCGTACCGCCATGTCGAGGTCGGCACTTGGCGCGACGATCATCGCATTGTTGCCGCCCAGTTCGAGGATGGTGCGCGCCAGCCGCTGCGCGCAGCGTGCCGCGATATCGCGTCCCATGCGCGTACTACCGGTGGCGCTGATGACTGGTACGCGCTGGTCGTCGACCAGCGCCGTGCCGCAGTCGCGAGCACCGATGACCAGTGCGGTCAGTCCGTCGGGCGCATCGCTGCCGAAGCGCGCCACGGCTTTCATGAACAAGGCCTGCGTGGCGAGTGCTGTCAGCGGTGTTTTTTCCGACGGTTTCCAGACCACGCTGTTACCGCACACCAGCGCCAGCGTGGCATTCCAGGCCCACACCGCGACCGGAAAATTGAAGGCCGAAATCACGCCGACCACACCCAGCGGATGCCAGGTTTCCATCATCCGGTGACCGGGCCGCTCGGAGGCAATCGTCAGGCCATACAACTGGCGCGACAGGCCAACGGCAAAATCGCAGATGTCGATCATCTCCTGCACCTCGCCCAGCCCTTCCTGCAAGATCTTGCCGGCTTCGAGCGTGACGACACGGCCGAGCGCTTCCTTGTGAGTGCGCAGCTCATCGCCAAACAAGCGTATCAGTTCGCCGCGACGCGGTGCCGGCACGGTGCGCCAGCGTTCGAACGCGGCGTGTGCCAGCGTGATTTTTTCAGTCACTTGTTGCGGGGTATCGGTGCGTAGTGTCGCCTGCACTGCACCTGTAATCGGACTGATGCAGGGCAGATCCTTGCCATTAAAAAGCGTCAGGTCGACGCCTAGGGTGGACAGCAACTGGGTGATGGATTGCATCGTGGTCTCCTTTGATGTCAGGTCGAATAATACTGTCCAAACCGGTTCGCCAGAAAATCCGGCAAGGCGGCCTGTTCCTGTCGCACCAATCCGTGCTGCGGCAAACGCCCCTGCACCACCAGATCGACCATCGTGCAGATGCCAGCGGCGGTGGTCAGCTGGATCGCCGAGAGCAGCTGACCATTGACATCCTGACTGTAGATTTTCTTGGCATAGGTTTGCTGTTCGAGCCGCCCGCCACGCATGCCAACGACGCTGACGAACACCAGCACCACGTCTTGCCGCGTGATCGGGATCGACGCCTCCATGAGTTCCTTGAGGATGTGGCGACGCTCCGGCTGGCCCAGTTGCAGGTCGCGCACCAGCAGTTTGATGATGTCGCGATGACCGGGATAGCGCACGGTCTTGTAGTTCAGGTTCTGCACCTTGCCGGCCAGGCTGGTGCAGAGCGTGCCCAGTCCGCCCGAAGTATTGAAGGCTTCGTAATCGATCCCGTCGAGCGAAAAATGCTCGATCTCTTCGAGCGCCGAGGTCTCGCGCAACTGGCCGTCGACAATCGCTTCGCACGGATTGCAGTATTCATTGATCAGGCCATCGGTGCTCCAGGTCAGGTTGTACTTGAGCGCGTTGCTCGGATAGGTTGGCAATGCGCCGACGCGCATGCTGACATCGCGCAGCGTGTCGAACCGCCCGGCGACATCATTGGCAACGATCGAAATGAAACCCGGCGCAAGGCCGCATTGCGGTACGAATGCGGTGCTGGCCCCTTCGGCCAGTTGCTTGACGATACGGGTGCTCTCGACATCTTCGGTCAGGTCAAAATAATGCGACCCGGCCTGACGGGCAGCCGCGGCGATCAGCGGCGTCAGGAAATACGGGCAGGCCGACAACGTCACATCGTGGCCCTTGATCAGAGCGGCGATCGCGGCGGCATCGGTCAGATCGGCCTCGACCACGGTCACGTTCGGAAAGGCGGCCTTGCGCACACTGGCCAGTCGGGCCGGATCGCGGTCGGCCACGGTCAGCGTGTAATCGCCGCAGTGCGACAGCAGGTTCAGGATGGCATCGCCGATTTTGCCGGCGCCGAGCAGGATGAGGTTAGTGGTCATGACGAACTTTCAGGGAATTGCCGAAACGGATCGGATGGCAAAATTGTAGGACCAAGTGCTGTCAGGAAATAGCGCCCAGCCTGTCGTCACAGTGGTTTAAAATCCTGCAGATCGACGACGCACTCGGACACATTGACCATATGACCGCCACTCTGGATGACATCGACAGCAAAATCCTCGCGCTACTGATGGATGACGCGCGCATGCCGACGGCGACCATTGCCCGGCATGTGGCGATTGCCCGCACGACAGCCATTGCCCGCATCAGTGCGCTCGAAAAGCGCGGCGTCATTGCCGGCTATGGCGTGCGACTCAATCAGGCCGTGTTCCAGCCTCTCGTGCGTGCGTATGTTGGCATCTCGCTCGATCCGCGCAGCGCAGCCGGTTTTGTCAAAACGCTGCAAGCGATGCCGGAAGTCGAAACCCTGTGCGCGGTGAGCGGTGCGATGGATTACATGGTGACGCTGCGTTGTCGCTCGAACGCCGAACTGGACCTGCTGCTCGACCGCATCGGCACCGCCGACGGTGTGCGGCAGACTGCCACGTCGATCATCCTGACCCACCGCATCGACCGCAGTCCGGTACCGGGCCAACCCGCCCTCTCCACTTCGCAATAAACAAGGAACGTTCATGGAATTCGTCGCCGAATCAAAAAAAAACCACGTCTGGCGCAAAGTTGTCTGGCACACCAATCCGGACGAACATCCGCTCTCGGCAGCCCATTCGGCCGAGGTGTACTGCTGCGAAGAAGGTAACGGTTATGCTGTCTGGTACGTGCGCAAGCTCAAACGCAACGATGGCCTTGGCCTGCCCACCATCGAGAACGGGGATTACCTGCTGCGCTATTTCTCGCGCATGCGGCGCGATGAAGCGATCGAATGGGCGGTGCTCACTGCCAACAATCCTGCCGGTGTGGAGGCGGTGATCGTCGGGCTCGATGAACTGGTACCAGCTGCGCAGAAAGTCTAATCCGCCCTGGTCGAGGCTTCCGGATACAGCTCCGGCAACAGGAATTGCAGCGCATCGAGTGGCAGGCCAAAACGCACCGGGCCGAGTGGCGTGTCACTGACCAGCAAGCCGGTGGCCAGCATACGCGACAAGAGCGCGCGCGCGGTCCGTTCGCCCAGACCGGTCAGCTGGGCAAATTCGCGCCGCGACACCGGCCCTGCGGAAAAGACATGATGTAGCGGCAGGATGGCTTCGGCACGCATGGCCTTGTCGGTCGCGGCACGAAAAGTGACAAGCGCATCGATGCGCGTTTTCATGCTGTCCAGCGCCAGCATCCGGTGCATGAAATCGACCTGATCCAGACAGATATCCAGAAAAAAATCGACCCATTCCAGCAATCCGGCGGTACTCAGGTTGCCCCGGCCATCGAGGTCACCGCGACGCGGCAGGTCGGCATTGTGCAGTCGCGCGTAGTAGCGCGGGACTGATCGTGCCAGCCCCCTGCTCGGAGACCACAGTCCATCCGACAGCGACCACAACGCGCAATGGCTTTGCAATCGAACCGCACGGCCATTGCCATCCCGAAACGGATGCACCCAGGTTGCCCGGTGATGCAGACACGCGATCGCAATCAGTTGCGCCTCCAGCGTCATCGGCTTGTTATAGACCTGATCCATGCGCGCCAGAAAAGCCGGCAGCGCGGCGGCTGACGGCGGCACATGATGGCCGACTTCGACACTAACCGCGCGCAACTCACCGGGAGCGATGACGTATCCGTCCTGCATGGTGCGAGCCTCAGCCGCAAGACGCTCGTAGAAGGCGCGGTGCGACGCCATCAACATTGCGCCGGACATCGGCGACGTGCCCGCACGCACCAGTGCTTCCAGCTCGCGCTCGGCATCGATATGTGCCACGGCGATCCGCTGCAAGCGGGCGACATCGGGCCGAGCGGAAAAATTCTTGCGCAACGCTTGTTCGATATGACACGGATGCGTGCCTTGTCCTTCAATGCGATTGCTGTAGTACGAACACATCGAGCGCACCAGTTCGCGCAACACGGCACGTACCGACGGATGCGCCATCGCGCCAAGCCGGCCCGCAGACAGTGCGAGCCGGTTGGCCTTGTCGGTCACGCCGACCGGTATCACGGACGGAATCAACGGTTCGAACTGATGCGGTGAATCGACCATAATTTGCCGACTTTCCTCGATTAACAAATACGCGCCAAGATGTTGATAAATATGAGTATATGTCTTATCCGACCAGATAATTTCAAATTTATTTGCCGACTTTTTTGCCGACTTGCCTTGCCATTCTCCGGACGTAAAAAAACCGGCCACACGGCCGGTTGTCATAACGCGAGTACAGAATCAGAAGCGGTAACCGAGTCCGATACCAACCATCAGCGGATCGACCTGCAGCGCACTGACCTTGGCACCGTTGATCATCAGGTCGCTGCGGATCTGGACTTTCTTGATGTCCAGATTGAGCGACCAGTTCTTGTCGAGCTTGTAGTCAACGCCGGCCTGCAACGCAAAACCTACGCTGCTGTTCTCGAGGCTGCCAGCACCACCGAGCAGGTTGACGTTCGAAATGCGGGTGTAATTGACGCCGGCACCGAGATACGGGCTGAACTGTTTTTCCGGCATGAAATGGTATTGCAGCAGCAAGGTCGGCGGCAGATGCTTGAAGGTGCCGACGTTGTTGCCATCGAGATAGACCGTATGTTTTTGCGGATAAGTCAGGACCAGTTCGGCGGCCAGATTCGGCGTGAAGAAATACGAAATATCGACTTCGGGAATGGTTTTTCTGGAGACCGACAACCGGTCGGAAGCGCCGGCACCGCCGACCGGATCGGAATTGTCAGCAGGAGCCAGGTTGATGACCCGCGCCCGCACTTGCCACGGGCTTTGCTGCTGGGCCATCGCCTGGGTGGAGAAAAGTCCGAGGGCGCTGACGGCAAGGACGACTGCTGCTGATGTTTTCATGATCTCTGCTTTCATTGGTGGTTGTTTGCTCGCGCCAAGTGTAGGTTCTGCCGTTCGGCAAAAAAATGATGCAGATCAAAAACGGGGGAATGGGGTGTGCGCGTAACGTCGGTTGTGCATTCGGTGCAATGTCCTGCGGTTATTGCACCCGCCGATTTTGGTCGGGCCAGCACGCGCTCGCAGATGCGCTTATGCTCGACGCTCGTTATCAAATTTACTTCACCGGGAATACCACCTTATGACCCGTCCGCTTGCTCGCTCACTTACCCGCCTGCTGCTTGTGCTCGGCGTCTTTTTTTCAGGAGGAAATGCTATGGCAACCGAAGAACCGGCACACACCGTATCGATCAAGGAAGAATCGTTCGAGGTGCGCGACTACCCGGCGTTGATCGCCGCCGAAGTGACCGTCAGCGGCAGCCGCGGCGATGCCGTCAGTAGCGGCTTCAAGCTGCTGGCCGGCTATATTTTTGGCGGCAACACCCGCCAGCAACGTATCGCCATGACCGCACCGGTCTTGCAGGAAAACAGCAGCGGCGTTGCAATCCCGATGACGGCTCCCGTGACCCAGACGGCGCAGGGAAATCAATGGACCATCCGTTTCATGATGCCGGCGGCCTATACGATGGAAAGCTTGCCGGTACCGGACAACCCGCAGGTGCGCTTGCGGGTCTTGCCAGCCACGCGCGTGGCGGTCATCCGCTTCTCCGGTCTGGCCGGCGAGGACAGCATCGTGCAGAAAACCGCCGAGCTTGATGCCTTTGTGACGCGCCGCCAACTCCTGGCAACCGGCCCGGCGACACTGGCGCGTTACGACCCACCGTGGACGCCCTGGTTCATGCGGCGCAATGAACTGATGCTGCCGCTTGCGCTGCCGGAAAATCTGCGCAAGTAGTATTGCAGTGCTACCCCGGCTCCTCAACCGAGGGCAATAATGGTTCTCTCCCTCTCACACCGGAACCTGCCATGCCAAAAATCATCCACACCATGATTCGCGTCCTCGACCCGGTTCGCTCGATGCAGTTCTATGGCGACGGCTTTGGTTTCGCCGTCTCGCACCGGCTCGACTACCCGGACTTTTCGTTGATCTATCTGCGTAATCCGGAGAGCGAATTCGAACTCGAACTGACCCACAACCGCGAACGCACCGAACCCTACACGCATGGCGACGGCTACGGCCATATCGGCATCGTCACCGCTGACCTGCAGGCGATGCACGACAAGCTGTCCACGATGGGTTGCGCGCCGGCGGCGATCAAGGAATTCAAACAGGACGAGACCTTGCTGGCGCGCTTTTTCTTCGTGCTCGATCCGGATGGCTACAAGATCGAAGTGCTGGAGAAATGGGGTCACTACCGCTAGGGCAAAAAAATTCGACCGCCCCCTTCTGGATAACAACGATAAATGGAGACAACCATGGACTACCCGGAACAACCGAAACGCCGCCGCTTCCTGCACATTGCCTCGGCCAGCACCGTGGCCAGTGTTGCAACCGGCATTCCTGCGCTATTCGTATCGAACCAGGCTGCCGCCGAGACCTTGCTAGGCGCGGAGGTGTTCACGACGCTGACCAAAATGGCGCGCGATATTTTCCCGCATGATCGTTTTGACGACACGCTGTATGCGAAGGCTGTCGCGGTGTATGGCGATCCGGCCAAGACCGACACGGCACTGCGCACGCTGCTGATCGACGGCGTCGCCGCTGCCAACAAGGCCAGCACGCGCCCCTATGTCGACATCCCCGACGAAGCCGCACGCGTGGCTATCCTGACCACGATGGCCGGCACGCCGTTCTTCCTGAAACTGCGCGGCGATCTGGTGGTCAGCCTGTACAACCAGCCTGCGGTCTGGGGCAAGCTCGGCTATCAGGGACCCTCGGCGGAGCTGGGCGGTTACATCAAGCGCGGCTTCAATGACCAGACCTGGATGGAGAACCTGTAACACAGTAAGGCATCAGCACGGACCCTATAAAAATACAAGGAGACAGACGTGGCTGCAAAATTTGCATTGAATGAAGAAGTCGTCGTCATCGTCGGATCAGGCGCCGGCGGCGGCACGCTGGGCAATGAACTGGCGCAAAAAGGCATTAACGTCGTCGTGCTCGAAGCCGGCAAGCGACATGAAATCACCGACTTTGAAAACGATGAATGGCCGATGTTCGACAAGATTTCGTGGCTCGACAAACGCACGACGTCCGGCACCTGGCGCATTGCCAAAGACTTCCCGAACCTGCCGACCTGGATCGTCAAGGCGGTCGGTGGATCGACCGTCCACTGGGCCGGTGCCTCGCTGCGTTTCCAGGAACACGAGTTCAAGACCCGCACCCATTACGGCGCACTGGCCGGTGCCAACCTGCTGGACTGGCCGCTCACGCTGGCCGAACTGGAACCGTACTATGCCAAGGCCGAAGACAAGATGGGGGTCGGCGGCACCAACGGCATTCCTCGTCTGCCCGGCAATAACAATTACAAGGTACTGGCTGCCGGTGCCAAAAAGATGGGTTACAAGGACTATCACAGCGGCAACATGGCAATCAACTCGCAGCCGCGTGACGGCCGCGGGTCGTGCCAGCAGATCGGCTTCTGTTTTCAGGGCTGCAAATCCGGCGCGAAATGGTCGACGCTCTATACCGAAATCCCCAAGGGCGAACAGACCGGCCACCTCGAAATCCGCGCCGATGCGCAAGTACTGAAGATCGAACACAACACCGCCGGTCTGGTCACCGGCGTGCTCTACAGCGATGCCAAGGGCAACCGCAGTTTTCAGAAAGCGCGGTTGGTCTGCGTGGCTGGCAACTCGATCGAGTCGCCACGCCTGCTGCTCAATTCGGCGTCGGCCCAGTTCCCGAACGGACTGGCCAACAGCTCCGGTCAGGTCGGCAAGAATTACATGCGCCACATGACCGGCTCGGTCTACGCAACCTTCGAGCAACCGGTGCACATGTACCGCGGCACGACGATGGCCGGGATCGTGCGCGATGAAGCGCGCCACGACACCCGGCGCGGTTTCGTCGGCGGCTATGAGATGGAAACCGTATCGCTGGGCGTGCCGTTCATGGCAGCCTTCATGGACCCAGGCAGCTGGGGTCGGGATTTTTCGTCGGCGATGGATGCCTACGACAACATGGCAGGCATGTGGCTGGTCGGCGAGGACATGGCGCAGGAATCGAACGGCGTGACCTTGCATGCGACCGAAAAAGACCAGTTCGGCCTGCCCATCCCGAACGTCCAGTTCAGCGACCATGCCAATGATATCGCCATGCGCAAGCATGCTTTCAGTCAGGGTAGTGCGTTGTACCAATCGGTAGGTGCGAAGCGCGTGATCTACACGCCACCGTATCCGTCGACCCATAACATGGGTACCAACCGGATGAGCGCACGCGCCCAGGATGGCGTGGTCAACCGGTGGGGTCAGTCGCATGACATCAAGAACCTGTTCGTCTCCGATGGCAGTCAGTTCACCAGCGGTGCCAGTGAAAATCCGACCCTGACCATCGTCGCGCTGGCGATCCGGCAGGCAGACTTCATTGCCGGCGCGATGAAGCGCAAGGAGCTGTAAGCTCGTTACGTCACAACCATAAAAAAACAGGAGACAAGCATGTGTGAAATCTACGTCAAGGCCGACCCGATCCACTATGAATTGCGGACCCGTTCGATCCGCATTCATGGCGTCGTCACCAGCATCCGGCTGGAAAACATGAGCTGGGATGTGCTGGCAAAAATTGCGCTCAAAGATGGACTGACGACCAACCAGCTGATCTGCCAGCTCTACGACGAAGTGATCCGCCAGCAAGGCAAGGTCAGCAACTTCTGTTCGTTCCTGCGGGTCAGTTGCATGCGTTATCTGTCGAATGTCGCAGGACAGGAAGAGAAGCAGGCCATCCTGCAGGGGAAGCTTGACGGCAAGGCCGCAGCAGTCGTGCCGATGGTCGTCAGTACGATATTGCGCAAGGTCGCTGGCGGCTGAGCGTAGGGTCGATGCGGGGTTGGTATGCCCAAGCTGAGGGCGGCTCAGGTTCGTATTTCCCATCGGTCGCAAACCCCCATCGGTAGCAACCAGGGTCAGTGTTTTTTCGCGGGCTTCATCGCGAAATTACACTGACCCTGCTTGCGGATTCGGAGTGCTTGCCATCCAATTTTCGTGCCGGGGTTGCTGATGATGTGTGTGCGCCGTCATGACCAGGCCGGGACCGACCCGGCCGCTGGTCACTTCTTTTTGCGCCGCCAAAAAGTAGTATTCCGCTACTACCTGCGAGTACGAATCACAGAGAATAATAAGACGACTGTTCGATTTATCGACAGGGACAACAGCACCCCCATAAAAATAATCTGGAGATCACAACATGCAAAACAATCGTTGGTCGGGAATAGGCACGGCCGCTGTCGCCGTTGGCCTGATGATGGGTTTGACGACATCGGCCTTCGCACAAGAGCAAGCGATGGACAAACTGAAATCGATGCGCGTCTCCGGCATCGATCCGAACCTGCCACTGATTCCGCAGACCGGCAAGAATGCCGATGCGATCAAGGAAAATCTCAAGCGTGTGAAGATGCCACCCGGCTTCGCAATTAACTTGTACGCAATCGTTCCGGATGCGCGCCACATGGCGGTTGCCCCTTCGACCAACATGCTGTTCGTCGGCACCCGCAAGTCATCCGTGTGGGCGGTCACCAACCGCAACAGCGGCGAGGAAGCCACCGAGGTCAAACAGTTCGCCCCTTCCCTGAAATTCGTCCAGCCAAATGGCGTGTGCTGGACCAAGGACGGCTTCCTGATCGTGACCGAACACAATCGCATCCTGAGCTTCCCTGCCGCCGAGTTTTTCTATGAAGGTGCCGACGTCGCGGTCTCGGAGCTGGTCCCGCAAGGCAAGCTGATTACGGTCGAGGACGAGAGCTACAACCACGGCGCGCGCGTCTGCCGTGTCGGCAAGGATGGCATGCTGTATGTCGCGTTGGGCCAGCCGTTCAATGTGCCGCCACGCGAAAAGCTCAAGAGCTTCAACGAACAGGGCATAGGCGGCATTATCCGCATGAATGCGTCGACTGGTGCCAAACGCGAAGTCTATGCGACCGGTATCCGCAATTCGGTCGGCATGGAATTCAATCCGAAGAACAACGACCTGTGGTTCACCGATAACCAGACCGATGGCATGGGTGATGACATCCCGGCCGGCGAAATCAACCGCGCGACCAAGAAAGGCCAGTTCTTCGGCTATCCGTACATTCAAGGCAAGACACGGATCACCGAATTTGGCTACGACAAAGATCCGGTACCGGCCAACACGACCAATCCCGAGGTCTACATGGAAGCCCATGCAGCCGACCTTGGCATGACGTTCTACACCGGCGACGTGTTCCCGGCCAAGTACCGCGGCGGGATTTTCTCGGCGCAGCACGGTTCATGGAACAAGACCACGCCGATCGGTGCACGCATCATGTTCACGTCGCTCAAAGCGGACGGTTCGGCCGACAAGACCGAAGTGTTTGCCGATGGCTGGCTCGATGGCAAGACTCGTCAGTATCGCGGTCGTCCGGTCGACGTCGCCAACCTGCCGGATGGTTCGATCCTGGTATCGGATGACTTTGCCGGTGCGATCTATCGCATCACTTACACTGGCACTGGTACCTGATCTATGCCGAGTGCCCGCCGCGCCAACTGCGTGGCGGGTATTTTTTTGTCCTCTTTTTTGATTGTGCGCATGATGATTTCTGACAGATTTCCAACTACCCGCGCAGTGCTTCTCGCACTGTCCCTGATGGCGACCAGTGCGGTCGCGGCCGACCTCGAAGCCGGTCAGGCCAAGGCAATGAGCTGCGCGATGTGCCACGGTGCCAATGGCATCAGCCAGATGCCGGGCGCACCGAATCTGGCCGGCCAGCAAGCGCTGTATGTCGAACTGCAACTGAAAAATTATCGCAGCGGCAAACGCAGCAATGAAATCATGGGCGTTATCGCCAAACCGCTGACCGATACCGAGATCAGCAACCTCGCCGCGTGGTTCGAGTCGATCAAGATCGACGGCACCACGGCGCGCTAGTCCGGCAGCAGTCCGAGCTGCACGGCACGCACATAATCGGCCGGCTCATCAACATCCCAGCGCATCGGCATTTCTTCCCAGTCCGGTCCGTGCTGCCAGTCCAGCGCACGCAAGCGGTCGCGGGTCTGCGCCATGACACGGTCGGTGCTCCAGACCATCGCGTCGAATACTGCGGCGAATCCGGCAGCACCATCACGCGTCGCACCCACCAGCACATAGCCGCCATCCTCGGCCGGTGTAAAGACCAGACGTGCGCCCTGCTCCAGCGCACGCGCCGCCAGTTGCAGGTCGGCACTCGACAGGGCGGGACAATCACTACCGATCAGTAGTACGCGCTGATGATCCAGTAACAAGCGGCGAAAGCAGTCAGCCATCCGCTGCCCGAGGTCGCCCTCGGCTTGCGGAGTGGCCGTGATGCCAAAGCGCTGACAGCAATCCATCAGATAAGGATGATCATGCGCACCAGCACTCCACAGCGAGACCTGAGCGGGTGCCGCTTGCAGCGCACTACGCAACGCGTGCTCTGTCATCTGCCGGTGCGCATCAGCAGCACCGTCGGGGCCGAGCAGCGGGATCAGGCGGGTCTTGGTCAGTCCGGCTACCGGCGCTTTGGCGAAGACGGCAATGTGCAGACTCATCGCGGCAAATAGCCGTAGGCGATGGCCAGTGCGCGCGGATCAGCGCCACAAAAATAGGCCAGCCGCAAGCGCCACATCAGCACGATGGTGCGCCAGACACCGTGCTTTTCCCAGCGCCGGCCGGAGCTGATGACGCGTTCGTGCAGGCAGGCCGGTGGTGCCATTTTTTTCAGGCGACGACTCAGTTCGAGGTCTTCCATCAGGGCGATGGGCGCATAGCCGGCCAGTCGTTCGAAGACCTCACGACGCACGAAGATGGCCTGGTCGCCGGTGGCGATACCGCTCAGGCGCGAACGCCAGTTCATCATCGTCGCGATCACCGGCAGCATCCGGTGCGTGCCGGCCAGCGTGATATCGAAGCGGCCCCAGACCGCTCCGTGCAAGGCAGCGGCGATCAGCGCGTCAGCCTGTTCGGGCAACACCGTATCGGCATGCAGGAACAGCAGCGCATCACCGTTGGCGCGCGCGGCGCC
>CANFED010000018.1 GCA_947445995.1 Oxalobacteraceae bacterium
AACGCCGCACACGGCATGCAGTTCGCCGAAAAAATGCCGTGGATCGAGCGATTCAACATCGAGTACTTCCTCGGTATCGATGGCATCTCGTTGTGGCTGGTGGTACTGACCGCGTTCATCACGGTCATCGTCGTCATCTCTGCGTGGGAAGTGATCGAGAAAAAAGTCGCGCAGTACATGGGTGCGATGCTGATCCTGTCGGGTCTGATGATTGGTGTGTTCTGCGCGCTCGATGGCATGCTGTTCTACGTGTTCTTCGAAGCCACGCTCGTTCCGATGTTCATCATCATCGGCGTCTGGGGCGGTGGTAATCGGGTCTATGCCGCCATCAAGTTCTTCCTGTACACGTTCTTCGGTTCGCTGTTGATGCTGGTGGCATTGATCTACCTGTACTTCGCATCAGGCGGTTCGTTCGACATCACGTACTGGCATGACCTGCCACTGCCGCTCAATGTGCAGATCCCGTTGTTCCTGGCTTTCCTGATGGCCTTCGCAGTCAAGGTGCCGATGTGGCCCGTGCACACGTGGTTGCCGGATGCCCACGTCGAAGCGCCAACCGGTGGTTCGGTAGTGCTGGCAGCGCTGATGCTCAAGCTCGGTGCCTATGGTTTCCTGCGCTTCTCGCTGCCGATCACACCGGACGCCAGTCATTACCTGGCACCGATGATGATTACCTTGTCGCTGATCGCCGTTATTTACATTGGCCTGGTCGCACTGGTCCAGTCGGACATGAAAAAACTGGTCGCGTATTCATCGATCGCCCACATGGGTTTTGTCACGCTGGGTTTCTTTGCCTTCAACGAAATGGCAGTGCAGGGCAGCGTCGTGCAAATGATTTCGCACGGCTTCGTGTCAGCGGCGATGTTCCTGTGTATCGGCGTGCTGTATGACCGCATGCACACCCGCGCGATTGCCGACTACGGCGGGGTGGTCAATACCATGCCGAAATTTGCCGCGTTCTTCGTGCTGTTCTCGCTGGCCAATTGCGGCTTGCCTGGCACCTCCGGTTTCGTTGGCGAGTTCATGGTGATTCTGGGTGCAATCAAGTTCAATTTCTGGATTGGCTTGCTGGCCGCAACGGCACTGATCTTTGGCGCGGCGTATTCGTTGTGGCTGGTCAAACGCGTGATCTTCGGTGCGGTTGCCAATGTCAACGTTGCCAAGCTCAAGGACTTGAGCATGCGCGAGTTCGGTATTCTCGGCGTGCTGGCGATTGCGGTACTCGTCATGGGTATTTATCCAGCCCCGATCACCGATGCGATGCAGATCTCGGTGGCGGACTTGCTGCAACATGTTTCGATTTCAAAAGCCAACTGATGCATCCAATCTTCAACATTCTTAGTGGACAGCCGGTTGCGGCACAAAAATGACTAACTTGAATCTGATCCCGCTTCTCCCTGAAGCCATCCTGCTGGTGGCGACCTCGCTGATTCTTCTGATCGACATGTACTTGTCGGACAAGCAGCGCAACGTCACGTATGTGTTGTCACTGATTACGCTCGCCGTCTGCGCCGGGTTCAGTTACGTCTATCTGATGAGCGGTGAATCCATCTACCTGTTCAGCAATATGGTGGTGCTTGATCCGATGGCCAACATGATGAAGCTGTTCACTTATCTGGCCGTCGGCGTCACGCTGGTCTATTCGCGCAACTACGTGGTCTCACGCGGTATCGTCAACGGCCGGCTCGGTGGTGAATTCTATGCACTGGCGCTGTTCTCGTTGCTGGGTCAACTGGTGATGATTTCGGCCAGCAACTTGCTGATCATCTATCTGGGTCTGGAACTGATGTCGCTGTCGCTGTATGCGCTGGTGGCCTTGCGTCGTGATCATTCGCAATCGACTGAAGCGGCGATGAAGTATTTCATTCTTGGCGCGCTGGCATCGGGCTTTCTGCTGTACGGCATGTCGATGCTGTACGGGGCGACCGGTTCGCTCGACCTGAGCGACATCGTCAAGGTCAGCATGTCGGGCACGGTCAATCGGACGATTCTGGTATTCGGCATCGTGTTTGTCGTTGCCGGCCTGGCCTTCAAGCTTGGCGTGGTGCCGTTCCACATGTGGGTTCCGGACGTTTATCAGGGCGCGCCAACTGCGGTGACGCTGTTGCTGGGTGGCGCACCCAAGCTGGCGACCTTCGTGATCACGCTGCGCTTGCTGGTCGAAGGCTTGCTGCCGCTGGCATTTGACTGGCAGCAGATGCTGCTGGTCCTGGCAGTGGCTTCATTGGCGATCGGTAACATCACGGCGATCGTCCAGACCAACCTGAAACGCATGCTGGCTTACTCTACGATCGCGCAAATGGGCTTCGTATTGCTCGGGATGGCGTCAGGGGTTACTGATGGCAACGGCTTCTCGGCAGTCAATGCCTACAGCTCGGCAATGTTCTACACGATTACGTATGTGATGACGACGCTGGGGACATTCGGCATCTTGCTGCTGCTGTCGCGTCAGGGCTTCGAGGCAGAAAACATTGACGACCTGAAGGGCCTGAATCAGCGCAGTCCGTGGTTCGCGCTGGTGATGATGCTGTTCATGCTGTCGCTGGCAGGGATTCCGCCGATGATGGGCTTTTATGCCAAGTTGTCGGTGCTCCAGGCAGTGCTCGGCACCGGTCATATCTGGCTGGCCGTACTGGCGGTATTCTTCTCGCTGATCGGTGCTTACTACTACCTGCGTGTAATCAAGGTCATGTATTTTGATGAGCCGACCACCACTGAAAAAATTGTCGCCAGTACGGACATGCGGGTTGTACTCAGTGTCAACGGCATTGCCGTGGTGGCTCTCGGCCTGATGCCGGGTGCCTTGATGACGGCCTGCGAAACGGCGGTTGGCGTGTCGCTGCGCGCGTTTGTGCGGACTCTCTACTAACGTGGATATCTCTCTCGCCAGCTGGTTCGTCATCCTGCTTGCTCTGGCTGCGGCCAACCTGCCGTTTCTCAGCGAACGACTGTTTTGCGTGATTCCGCTTTCACCGAAGGATGCGCCAACCGACAAGTCGATGTGGTGGCGCTTGCTGGAATTAGTGGTCCTGTATTTTATTGTCGGGTTTGCCGGTCGGTTCATCGAAGGTCGCACCGGTGACGTCTTCACGCAGACCTGGGAGTTTTACGCGATTGGTGCGGTGATCTTCATCGTGCTGGCGTATCCTGGTTTTGCGTTCCGCTACCTGCGCAAGCGCAACAGTGCCATCTGATGGACGAGCATCTGACAGAAACTCGCATCGACAGCCGGCTGGTCTACGACGGCCATTTCCTGAAGGTCAAAAAGGACACGGTCAGTCTGCCTGATGGCAAGCTGACCGGGCGCGAGTACATCGTGCATCCGGGTGCGGTGGTAATTCTTCCGGTGTTCGACGATGGCCGCATCCTGCTTGAGCGGCAGTTTCGCTATCCGTTGGACCGTGTTTTCATCGAATATCCTGCCGGGAAGATTGACGAAGGCGAAGACACGCTGGCTTGCGCCAAGCGTGAATTGCAGGAAGAAACCGGCTACACCGCCACGCATTGGCAGCATCTCTCGACAATCCATAATGCGATCGCTTATTCGGACGAACACCTCGAAATTTATCTGGCGCGCGGGTTGACTGCGGGGCCTGACCGTCTTGACGACGGCGAATTTCTGGAGACCTTCACGGCGACGCTGCCGGAGTTGATGGCGTGGGTGCGCGAAGGCAAGATTACGGACGTGAAGACGGTTATCGGGACGTTTTGGTTGGAGAAAATACTTGCTGGTAAATGGAGTGCGAAAGACGTTTCGGAGACGTAGCTGGTAGCAGCCCGTACCCAGGGATTGGCGTTCTTTTGTAGAACATTTGGTGCAATGCCCTTCGGTTATTGCACCGAACCCCACCCCCATCCTTCATATTTGCCCAGCCCATTCTTCTGCAGGACCAAGCCTGCAAGAAGAGTATCGCCAACCCCCGTGCACTACATATTCGGATAACCCGGCCCGCCACCCCCCTCAGGCGTGACCCACACGATATTTTGCGTCGGGTCCTTGATGTCGCAGGTTTTGCAATGCACACAGTTCTGCGCATTGATCTGCAAGCGGTCAGCGCCGTCGTCGGTTTTGACGTACTCGTAGACACCGGCAGGGCAGTAGCGCGCTTCCGGCCCCGCATAACGCGCCAGGTTCACATTGACTGGCACCGCGGCATCTTTCAGGGTCAGATGAATTGGCTGGTCTTCCGCATGGTTGGTATTGGAAATGAATACCGAGGACAGGCGATCGAAGGTAAGCTTGCCGTCCGGTTTCGGATAGACGATGGGCTTGTAATTGGCGGCTGGCTTCAGACATTCGTGATCGGCATGGGTGTGGCGCAATGTCCAGGGTGCCTTGCCACGGAAGACGAGCTGGTCAATGCCGACCATCACGGAACCGGTCAGCAAGCCTTTGCTCATCCACGGCTTGAAGTTGCGCGCGATATGCAATTCTTCATGTAGCCATGATTGTTCGAAGGCGGTCGGATAGCTGCTCAGTTCGTCGAACTGACGACCCAGGCCGAGTGCTTCGAAGGCAGCATCGGCAGCGAGCATGCCAGTCTTCATCGCCGTGTGGCTACCCTTGATCCGGCTCGTGTTGAGAAAGCCGGCATCGCAACCGATCAGCACGCCACCAGGGAAGGTCAGCTTGGGCAAGGATTGCAAACCACCGGCAGTGATTGCCCGTGCACCGTACGAAATGCGCTTGCCGCCAACAAAGAACTTGCTGATTTCAGGATGCGTCTTGTAGCGCTGGAATTCTTCGTACGGCGACAGGTAAGGATTGGCATAGCCGAGTCCGACCACGTAGCCGACCGCGACCTGGTTGTTCTCCAGGTGATACAGGAATGAGCCGCCATACGTGTCGTTCTCCAGCGGCCATCCGGCAGAATGCACGACCAGACCAGGCTGATGCAGCTTGGGATCGATTTCCCACAACTCCTTGAGGCCGAGGCCATAGGTTTGCGGGTCTTTGCCCTTGTTGAGCTGGTATTTCTCCATGAGCTGTTTGCCAAGATGGCCGCGTGCACCTTCGGCAAAGAACGTGTACTTCGCGTGCAACTCCATGCCAAGCTGGAACGATGCGCTGGCCTGTCCGTGCTTGTCGACACCGAGGTTGCCGGTCGCGACACCCTTGACCGAGCCATCGTCGTTGTACAGGATTTCGGCGGCCGGAAAGCCGGGGAAAATTTCGACGCCCAGCGCTTCGGCTTGTTGTCCCAGCCAACGCACGACGTTGGCCAGCGAAATCACGTAGTTGCCGTGATTCTGAAAACAGCCCGGCAACATCCAGTTGGGTGTCTTGTAGGCTTTGGTTTCGGTGAGGAACAGGAAACGGTCTTCGGTGACCGGCGTGTTCAACGGTGCCCCTAGCTCTTTCCAGTTCGGCAGCAGCTCGTTCATTGCGATCGGATCCATCACCGCACCGGACAAGATATGTGCGCCCAGCTCCGCGCCTTTTTCGAGGACACAGACCGTGACTTCCGTTCCATTGGCCGCCGCCAGTTGCTTGAGCCGGATTGCCGCCGACAGGCCGGCAGGGCCACCGCCGACAACGACGACATCGTATTCCATCGCCTCGCGCGGGCCAAATTGATCAAGCAGGATCTGGTTCTGGTTATGCATCATTAGGTCACCGTAAAGTTGTATTCGAACGAACGTGCTTATTGCCTCGCATTTTGCACGGTAAAGAGTCCCCTTGCACTCAAATCATGCGGCATTCGTGCAATGATAACGGCACAACCGCAGTAACCTGCTTAACAAGGAGAAATTCGTGGGCATTGAAGTTAATTTTGAAGGCAAGATCGCATTGGTCACCGGCGCATCCAGCGGCCTTGGCGCACGTTTCGCCAAAGTACTGGCGCAGGCTGGTGCGCAGGTTGTACTGGCATCGCGACGCATCGATCGCCTCAAAGAACTGCGCGCCGAAATCGAAGCCGATGGTGGTGCTGCCCATGTCGTCGCGCTGGACGTGACCGACTACGCCAGTATCAAGTCCGCTATTGCCCATGCCGAAACCGAGGCGGGTCCGATCGATATTCTGGTGAACAATTCGGGGGTGTCGACGACCCAGCGTCTGATCGATGTGACGCCGGAAGATTATGCCTACGTGATGGATACCAATCAGCGCGGTGCTTTTTTCGTGGCGCAGGAAGCGGCCAAGCGAATGATCGCGCGTGCCAAGGGCGATCCTAAATTACAGCATCGGATCATCAACATTGCCTCGGTAGCGGGCTTGCGCGTATTGCCGCAAATCGGCATTTATTGCATGAGCAAATCCGCCGTCGTACACATGACCAAATCGATGGCCATTGAGTGGGGACGCTACGGCATCAACGTCAATGCGATTTGCCCCGGCTACATCAGCACCGAAATCAACGAAGAGCATTTCCGTGGTGAACATGGACAGCAATTGCTGGCGACGTTGCCACGCAAGCGTGTCGGCAAGCCGCAGGACCTTGACGGCTTGCTGCTGTTGCTGGCATCCGAGGAATCGCATTTCATCAATGGTGCGATCATGACGGCCGACGATGGCATGAGCGCGATGTAATCGGCTTGGCCACGGCGACTGCGCGGCAGGTCCGCCGGTCGCGCGCGGTGTGCGCGGTCAAGCGGGTCGGTGCAGCGTTAAAAAATAGTGGCGCTGGAGAGGCGATCTGCGCGTCGGAATTCCCACGTGCACCGCCCAGGCGGAGACCCGCATGATCGGTACTGCATGGCAGCTGTTGCATGCCAATTTTGTGTCGAGTGACTTCGCGTGCCGGACGTTGGCCAGACTAATATGGTGCGTTGCAGTACTGGGATGGCGATCCGTTCAGCTCAATGCATGCCAGTCATCATGTTCAGTTTTTGCTGGCCATCCTGGCGTTCGAGGTCGTGCATCCGATGTTCGAGGTCAGTAATCGATGTGGACTGCGCCAAATAGTCATCCTGCAGCGTGCGCTGATGTTCGTCGAAGCTTTCGGACAAGGAGTTCAGAATACTGGTTGCTTGATTCACGATGGACTGACCAAGTGCTGTGATCGAATGGGTAACAGAACGGGTCAGGCTGGCAAATGGTTGGGTGTGTTGCAAGGTGCTCATGGAAAACTCCTTAATGTGTGAAGGACTGCTTTAATGCTGCAGTGCGTCATCACTATAGGAGTTCCGCGCAGTCATCGCCAATTGTGATTGGTGATAGCTGTTATTCGCTATCTGTATGCATAGAGATGTGACAGTCTTAATGCGCGGTGCCGAGCAAGTGGTGCACCAGTTCACCGGAGGTGGCAGCAGAAAATTTCTTCATTAATTTTGCCCGATGCATTTCGACCGTGCGCGGACTCATGCCGATCTGGCGCGCAATCAGCTTGCTGGTTTTTCCTTCTACCAGCAGCGCGGCAATTTCGCGTTCGCGTGGCGTCAGTTTGGTGGTGACCTTGCGTTTTTCGCTGAGGTCTTCGAAGGTCCAGATACCGGCGGCATGGGGATCGTCTTCGACCAGCCCGCGTCCGCTGACACGGCACCAGAATAGTTCATCGTTGGCGCGCTTCATGATCCGCTCGTCCGTGTACGATCCGCGATCGCTCATGATCGGCACGATACGCAAACCGGTGCGCTCGAATTCTTCGATGCTTGGATAGAGAATCTGGAACGACTGTTCTGCCAATTGTTCCGGCAGATAGCCAAACATGGCTGCCAGCGACGGGTTGGCAGTATGAATGACGCGACGTTTGGAAACGCACAGGCCGACCGGTGCATGCTGGAAGATCAGCGCGTAATCAATGGAAGGGTCGTCGGTCATCTGGTCATTGTGTTTTTTGGATCTGCAAAGTACTTTTACGGTATTGTGCCCCATTGCGTCACACAATATGCTGGTTAGCCCGGTAACTTGTGTGCTGGTCCTTACCGTTCATGAAAAGGCTAGTTATGAAAAAAGTTTATCCCGACGCGGCCAGTGCGCTCGCCGGTGTTGTCAAGGATGGCCAGACCATCGCCGTCGGCGGCTTCGGCTTGTGCGGCATCCCGGAAGCGTTGATCGCCGCCTTGCGCGATTCCGGCGTGACCGACCTGACCGCAATTTCGAACAACGCCGGTGTCGACGGCTTTGGCCTGGGCCAATTGCTGGCCACGCGCCAGATCAAAAAAATGATCGCTTCGTATGTCGGTGAGAACAAGGAATTCGAACGCCAGTATCTGGCCGGCGAACTCGAACTGGAATTTACACCGCAAGGCACGCTGGCCGAAAAGCTGCGCGCCGGCGGCTCCGGCATCCCGGCGTTTTTCACCAAGACCGGCGTTGGCACCCTGGTCGCGGAAGGTAAGGATATCCGCGAATTCGATGGCGAACAATATGTGCTGGAGCGCTCGCTGGTGGCGGATGTGTCGCTGGTCAAAGCCTGGAAAGCCGATCGCGCCGGCAATCTGGTCTATCGCAAGACCGCCCGCAACTTCAATCCGAATGTCGCGATGGCCGGCAAGATCACCATCGTTGAGGTCGAGGAACTGGTCGAGATCGGCGAGATCGATCCGGATCAGGTGCACACGCCCAGCATTTTCGTGCACCGCATCGTGGTCAATGCCACGCCCGAAAAACGGATTGAACAACGCACGGTACGTGCACAGTAAGCGGAGAACGAACATGGCATGGACTCGTGAACAGATGGCTGCGCGTGCAGCGCAGGAATTGCAGGATGGCTTTTACGTGAATCTCGGTATCGGCTTGCCGACGATGGTAGCCAACTACGTACCGGCCGGTATCGAAGTGTCGCTGCAATCCGAAAACGGTTTGCTCGGTATCGGCCCTTTTCCGACCGAGGACCAGGTCGATCCTGACCTGATCAACGCCGGCAAACAGACCGTGACCTCGCTGCCGGGCTCGTCGTATTTCAGCTCGGCGGATTCGTTTGCGATGATCCGCGGCGGCAAGATCAACCTGGCGATTCTGGGCGCGATGCAGGTTTCCGAAACCGGCGATCTGGCGAACTGGATGATCCCCGGAAAAATGGTCAAGGGCATGGGCGGGGCGATGGACCTGGTCGCGGGTGTCAAGCGCGTGGTCCTGCTGATGGAACACGTGGCCAAGGCCAAGGACGGCACCACCTCGCACAAGATTCTCAAAAAGTGCGATCTGCCATTGACCGGTGTCGGCGTGGTTGACCGCATCATCACCGACCTGTGCGTCATCGACGTGACAGCCGATGGCTTGAAGCTGATCGAACTGGCACCCGATGTGACGGTGGCTGAAGTGGTGGAAAAAACCGGTGTGAAGCTTGATGTGAGCGCGGTGTCCTGAGCCTGATCAGGACAACACGATGGCCTGGGCAACCAGGCTTTTTTTTTGTCGCGTGCAAACTGCTTGTGCACAATTGATTGGCGTGCCATCCATCTTCTGCGCCGCCATGTCGCACAGGTCCCGCTCGAACGGTAAAATGATTAATCTGTAACCGCAGGAGCACCCATGCCAGAAGCCCGACTCGACCAAGTTCAATGTCTTTCGCCCACCGGTTTGCACCGGATGGCCTACAAGGAATGGGGCGATCCGCATAATCCCCGTGTGCTGGTGTGCGTGCATGGTGTGACGCGCGTCTCCGACGACTTTGACCAGATGGCTGCGGCATTGAGCGATACCTGGCGGGTGGTTTGCCCGGACATTGTCGGTCGCGGGCGATCGGGGCGGTTGCTCGATCCACGTAATTATCAGGTGCCGCAATACGTAGCCGATATCGTGACCTTGCTGGCGCGTCTCGATGCCGACACGGTTGACTGGTTCGGTACCTCGATGGGTGGACTGATCGGTCTCGGGCTGGCGGGGCTGCCTGATAATCCGGTGCACAGTCTCATCCTCAACGACATTGGTCCGACCCTGAATCCGGCTGCGCTGACACGCATCGGCGACTACATCGGGCAGGACATGCGTTTCGCGACGTTTGATGATGGTGCCAGTTATATCAAATCCATTTCGCTGCCGTTCGGTCCGCACAGCGACGCCCAATGGCGCAAACTGGCCAGCGACGTACTGCGGCAGAACGCCGAAGGCGAGTGGGTTCGCCACTATGATCTGGCGTTGGCCGTGCCGTTCCAGACGGCAACCGACGAATCAACCCGCCAAGGCGAAGCCCTGCTATGGCATGCGTACGATGCCGTGCGCTGCCCGACGCTGCTGGTGCGCGGCGCGCAATCGGATCTGTTGTCGCACGCGAGCGCGCTGGAAATGACGCAACGCGGACCGAAGGCGCAGCTTGTCGAGCTGGACGGGATCGGCCATGCGCCGACCTTTGTCCAGCCTGACCAGATCGCACTGGTGCGGAAATTTTTACTTGGCCATCCGGCCTGATACTGCTGCATTTACTATTCGAAATCATGACCATACAGCGTTCGCATGTCGGCCCCACGTTATCCGAAGTCGCGATCCATCGCGGTACCATTTATCTGGCTGGCCAGGTGGCTGACGACACGACGCAGGACATCGCCGGCCAGACCCGCGAAGTGCTCGGTCATATCGACCGGCTGTTGCAGGAGGCGGGCAGTGACCGCAGCCGTATTTTGATGTGCCAGATATTCCTGCCTGATCTGGCCGATTTTGACGCGATGAACGCGGTTTGGAACGATTGGGTCACGCCGGGCCAGACACCTCCGCGAGCGACCGTTCAGGCTGCGTTGGTCAATCCGGCGTGGCGCATTGAAGTGGTCGTTACTGCCGCTCAAAAATAAGGTTATCGCGTTAGATGGTTTCTTCCCTCGCCCTATCCGGTATGGCACAGCGCGAACTGGCTTCTGATCTGAATGAAGCCGATGCACAGCGCGTTACCGACGTGCTCGCCTTTGTCGAGCCGGTGTACACCGGCCGAACGCTCGTGACTGGTCAGGATGCGTTCGAATTTTCGGTTGGCGTCGCCTCCACGTTGGCCTCGTTGCAGACCGATGCCGATACCCGCATCGCGGCCCTGCTGTTCGAACTGCCGGTACTCGATCCGCTGCTGGCCGGACAGATCGAAAAGCGTTTCGGCAAGGAAGTCGCCGTCTTCGTCGAGGATGTCCGGCAAATGATGCGTCTGCATGAACTGACCTTTGGCCAGCAGGAAGTCGGACGTGGCAAGAACGCCGCCCAGCAGGCCGCTGCCCAGCTCGAAACCTTGCGCAAGATGCTGCTGGCGATGGCGTCCGACATGCGTGTCGTGCTGGTCCGGCTGGCATCGCGGACGACGACCTTGCGCTATTTTGCAGAGCACCGCATAGATACCGAACAGACCTACCGCTATGCACGCGAAACGCTGGATCTGTATGCGCCGCTGGCAAACCGGCTCGGCGTCTGGCAGCTCAAGTGGGAGATGGAAGATCTGTCATTCCGTTTCCTGGAGCCGACGGCGTACAAGCAAATTGCCCGCATGCTGGAAGAAAAACGCGTCGGTCGCGAGACCTTTGTCGCTTCGGCCATCTTGCGCCTGCAGTCGGAACTGGCCAGCGCCGGGATCGAGGCCGAAGTCTTTGGCCGACCCAAGCACATCTATAGCATCTGGAACAAGATGCGCGGCAAGGCCATCGATTTCTCGTCGCTGCATGACGTGCGGGCCTTTCGCGTGATCGTCGACGACGTCAAAACTTGCTACACGGTGCTCGGCATCGTGCATGACAACTGGGCACCGGTGCCGGAAGAGTTCGACGATTACATTGCGCGGCCCAAGCCCAACGGTTACCAGTCGCTGCACACGATCGTGATGGCCGAGGATGGTCGTCCGCTCGAAGTCCAGATCCGCACGAAGGAAATGCACAACTTCGCCGAGTATGGTGTGGCGGCGCACTGGCGCTACAAGGAAAGCGGCGGCTCGAATTTCGCGGCCCAGAAATACGATGAAAAAATCGCCTGGTTGCGCCAGCTGCTCGCCTGGAAAAGTGATGTCGCCGACAGCGTGGTTGCGCATGACGAGGCGATGCGGCGCGAGTGGGTCGACAAGCTCAAGTCGGCCACACTGGATGACCGCATCTATGTGCTCACGCCGCAGGCGCGGGTCATCGAACTGCCCAGCGGTGCCACACCGATCGACTTCGCTTATCACCTGCACAGCGATGTCGGACATCGCTGTCGCGGTGCGCGCGTCGACGGCGCGATGGTGCCGCTCAATACCGCACTCAAGAACGGTCAGACGGTCGAGATCATTACCGCGCGTGGTGCCAGCGTTGCGCTCGGTGCCGCCGGTCCGTCGCGTGACTGGCTCAGTCCCGGCTATGCGGTCAGTGCACGCACGCGTGCCAAGGTCCGTGCCTGGTTCAATGTCATTGCGCAAGAGGAGACCCTGTCGAGCGGGCGCGGCCTGATCGAGAAGACCTTGCAACGCGAAGGCAAGACGGCGGTCAATCTCGAGGAGCTGGCGCACAAGCTGGGATTCCTGAAGCCCGATGATTTGTATCTGGCCGTTGGCAAGGACCAATTCAGTCTGCGTCACGTCGAGCAAGTGTTGCATGCCGACGATGCAGGCAAAACTGTTCAGAAAAATGCCGCGCCCGACCATGTCGTCGTGCCCAAACGCGAGAGTGCATCAAGCGTGGTCAAGGGAGCCAAGACCGGGGTACTGGTCGTCGGCACCGATGGCTTGCTGACGCAGTTGGCGAAATGCTGCAAGCCGGCACCGCCGGACGCGATCGTCGGATTTGTCACGCGTGGCAAGGGGATCTCGATTCATCGTACCGACTGCAAGAATTTCGTCGAGATGGAAATCCAGACGCCTGAGCGCGTGATCCAGACCAGTTGGGGCAACGCGGCGGCCGAAACGGTGTATCCGGTCGATATTTTTGTGATGGCGGGCGACCGCCAGGGTTTGCTGCGTGATATTTCCGAAGTCTTCCTGCGCGAGAAAATCAATGTGGTCGGCGTCAGTACGCAAAGCGCGAAAGGGCACGCGCGGATGGCGTTCACTGCCGAGATCGCCTCGACGGCCCAGCTAATGAAAGCCTTGTCCGTGATCCGCGAGGTCGATGGCGTGATGGAAGTGCGCCGCGGCTAGGCTGCCGTCACAGCAGATCACAGGCAGCGCGCGATAAAAATCAAACCGATTTATCGAATCTGGAAAAACAGGCTGGCAAAACAGGAAATACTTGGCTATACTTCGACCTCTTCAGGCGCGTAGCTCAGCTGGTTAGAGCACTACCTTGACATGGTAGGGGTCGTTGGTTCGAGTCCAATCGTGCCTACCAAATTCGTTACTCCCGACTGCTGGCAAGTCCAGCGGTCGATGCAGTCAGACTTATTTGGCATATCTGAAGTTTGTATCGGCTCAATGGAAGCGCAGTCTGGCTTCCATTTTTGCTGTCTGGCGTTCCTGTTTTATCCTCCCATTTTTTTCTGCTGCAGCACGACACGGGCGATGAATTCTGCCGTTCTCTGCCACCTTGCCATTCGTTGAGTCTTCTTTTTTGTCGTATTTCACACGCTGATAACTAACCATTGGTGGCAATAAAATGTTGCTAGGAAGTTATTGGTTGCTTAAGTAATCTCGGGGCGCCCATTCCGCATGTCAATTCTGAAAGAGCAAAGCCCCGGCACGATGCCCTCGTAAAAGAGGTGCATGTCGTGTTCCTTCGATGCTGACGAGAAATCACTCAGCACATCATCGAGACTACCGGCGTTATTCGCCTCATGAGAGTGTGTGACCATGCGATATCTAAAGTTTCTCCCGATCGCATTTGCTTTCGCCCTGTTGTCCGGTTCTGCTTTGGCGCAGGAAGTTGTCACCATCGATACACGCATCAATGCGGCTTTTGCTGCGTCGACTGGCTGGTTCGTTAGTTTAATTTTTGCATCGGTGCCCGGCACCTCATTTCCGTGGATCGTACTCTGGCTGGTGACTGCCGCGCTGATTTTTACGTTGTACTTCAAATTCATTCAGGTGCGGGCTTTCCACCACGCGATCGAGCTCGTCAGAGGCGACTATTCGAACCCGAAGGACAAGGGTGAAGTCAGTCACTTCCAGGCGCTTGCAACGGCTTTGTCCGGCACAGTTGGTCTGGGCAATATCGCCGGAGTCGCCGTAGCCGTCGGTATCGGTGGACCGGGGGCAACTTTCTGGATGATTATTGCCGGCTTGTTCGGCATGGCAACCAAATTTACCGAATGCACACTGGGTGTGAAATACCGCAACGAGTATCCGGACGGTTCGGTTTCGGGCGGGCCGATGTATTACATATCGAAAGGTTTCCGCGAGCGAGGCTTGCCAGGAGGCCGATTCATGGCAGTGCTGTTTTCGCTGTTTTGCCTCGGCGGTTCTTTCGGTGGCGGCAACATGTTTCAGTCCAATCAGGCGCATGCCCAGTTGGTCAATATCACCGGCGGGGCAAACAGTATGTTGTCCGGTCATGGCTGGATCACTGGCGTAATCCTCGCGGCGATCGTCTTTGCCGTCATCATCGGCGGCATCAAGTCGATTGTTACCGTGACTGAAAAAATCGTCCCGTTCATGGCGTTGCTGTATGTCGGTGCGGCACTGGTAGTCATCCTTGTCAATTACGACCGGATCGGCTGGGCCTTCGGACAGATATTGAGCGGTGCCTTTACCGGACTTGGCGTGGCAGGCGGCTTTGTCGGTGCCCTGATCCAGGGCTTCCGGCGTGCCGCGTTTTCGAATGAAGCGGGGGTCGGTTCCGCCGCGATTGCGCACTCTGCGGTACGTACCAACGAACCGGTTACCGAGGGCATTGTCTCGCTGCTCGAACCATTTATCGATACAGTCGTGATTTGCACGATGACGGCGTTGGTGATCGTGATTTCAGGGGTGTTGACCGTCGATCCTGTGACTGGCATGTATCTGTTGGCTGATGGGAAAATTGCTACGACGAACGGAGCTTCCGGGGTCGAACTGACGTCAATCGCTTTTGCACAGGGAATCAGCTGGTTCCCTTACGTGCTGGCCGCCGCCGTCTTCATGTTTGCATTATCAACAATGATTTCGTGGTCGTATTATGGACTCAAGGCCTGGACTTATCTGGTCGGCGAAGGCAAGAAGCGCGAACTGGCGTTTAAACTGGTTTTTTGCGGCTTCGTGGTCATTGGTGCCGCTGCGCAGTTGGGTGCTGTCATCGACTTTTCAGACGCGATGATTTTTGCGATGGCCGTTGTTAATATCGCTGCGTTGTATTGTTTGATGCCAGTGGTTAAGCGTGAGGCGGCCTCCTATTTCGCACGCTTGAAGTCAGGTGAAATCAAGAAGGTCAGCGTCTCGGCTAGCGCGAAAAAATAAACGCTCTGGCAACACATTAAGCACTTGTAGAGGGATTCCCGCTTTCGCAGGAATCCCTCTTTGCATTCTTTATCAGTGCCGCTAATCTATTAGTAGCTCTTGTAACCCAAGAACTTACCCGACATGACCAGGTTGACACGGTCGCCTTTCGGGTCGGCCGTGCGCTGAATATCCATCGAAAAATCGATGGCACTCATGATGCCGTCGCCAAATTCTTCATGAATCAATTCTTTGATCGTCGAGCCATAGACGCTGACGATTTCATACAGGCGGTAGGTCAGCGGGTCGGTCGGTACTGCTGTCGAGAGCGACCCTTTTGATGGCACGACCTGCAACCAGGCCACCGCTTCGTCGGACAGGTCGAACAAGCCGCCAATGATTTCGGCTTGCGCCTTGTTGAACGTCATCTGACCCAGGCATCCTGCGGTCGTCCACTCCTTGCTCAAGTTGATGGCTTCGGCGACTTGCGTCCACTTGATGCCCTTGCTTACTTTTGCCGACAAGATCATTTCTGTTACTTGCTTACGATCATGAATCATGAATATTCCTCAGTGAATGAAAATGGTAAAACAATCTTGGGGTCGCCATCGCAACGATGTGACGTGGCGTGACAGTGCTGGTTAAAGCAACAAGCGCGCCACCAATTTAGCCGGGATACGCTGGCCAAGTGAACACGAGGATTGTTTTGGTGTGGAGCGCACGCATCGTGACAAACAGCTATGGTGGCCTGGTTGACTTCGATGGGGTTCCGGGAAAACCGGTCGCTGGTCGTCACAGCAATGGCTGTTGCATTGCTGGGTTTGCCGGTCGAACACATGATGTCGGCGAGATCAACGACAAGATAAGTTGGGTCAACTGTATTGATTACCTCGCGGTATTGACAGCCATCTTGGCCAACATACTGGCATTTTTTGGATTTGCGTCACACCAGATGTGGTGGCTTATTCTGGTTTTGGCTTGAACTGCTCTGGACTGATCCGGTGTTTTTCACGCCTGTCGCCCATCAAGTTGCGCAGTTCGCGAATACTCAGATCGCTGATTTCATGCATGCGGATCAGCATTGACGCACCTACCGGCAGACGGCGATGACGGATTTTGCTGATCACTGGTGGTGCCACGCCGAGTTCGCGGGAGAGTCCCGCATCGTTCTTGCTGTGCATTTTTTCGATCAGAAAATCCAGTAGACGATTGGGATCGTAATCCACGTTGTCCAGTATGCTGATATCGGTCATTGGTTTCTCCTGGTGGCAGTCTTTTCGTTGCGGGCTCGCGCTGTTGTCAATAGGTTTGTGCACAGTGATACTTTACGTGATTTTTCGAATTTGTTAACGATGTTGCATTTTTTTTGCTGTTTGCGGAGAGGAGTGCAGTCCAACGACGACATTGCAGCGCTGTATTTTTTGTAGGTAAGTGGAGTTGTGTCGCTGCTCTCCGTCGTGAACAGTCGTGCGGTGAGGGGATGTAGTGCATGCATCGCAGGCCTGCCAGAGAGTTGAAAAAAAGGCCCGCGGTGAAGCGGGCCCAAACCCATTTGGAGAGGTGTTACAGATGAAGCGATTTCAATATACCGCTAGTTCGACTGGATTGTAACTAAAAGTTTTTATAAAACAACTAACGTTATTTTTTGACCACGTTGGGAGTCCACCCGCAAATTAGAGGATGGCAGCACACACAAATTTAGCTGCCGCAGTCGAGGCAGTCTGATAACAATGCAGTGTGATTGCCCTTCCGGGCGCTAATGGGCAGTCCCCATGAATCCGGGATGTCAGGTACGGCTTGTCTTCGTTTAAGGCACTGTGCCGGCTGATTTGTCGGTCGGTGCAGATGTTTCTGAGGAAGTAGCTGGGGTGGCTTGCCGTTGTCGCGCTATTTTAATGATGGCATTGCGGATGGCTGTTTGCACGGTTACAGGATTGAACGGTTTGACGATGAATCCATGAACGCCACGTTGCGCAGCGCCTTGAACGAGTCCCGAATCCATATTGCCGGAAACAAGAAAAATCAAGGCTTTCGGCAACGCCTCGCGCAGCAGATCGAGCTTGCCGAAGCCTTGGTCGGATGCCTCACCAATATCGATGCAGATGATTTGTGGCTCCAGCTTGATGGCTTTAGCCAGACCGGCATCGCTGGTGTTCGAATCGCCGATCACGTCATGCCCGCCAGCGATCAGCAACGTCGATAATAAATTGCGCGTGATTGAATTGGCATCAATGATGACGACTTTCAGCATTGCCAGATTCCCTTTGACGACATGATTGGTAAAGTGTTTTGGCGAGACTGAAGTCTCACATAAACCGCCAGCGCTGGCAATGCGACCAGTCTGATCTTGAACCTGACAGCCTCATTGTCGCAACGTGTTGCAGTGTCTTGCGGTACTGTTCGTGTCGATTACACATTTCTGAACTTCCATTCATTCACTACAAGGAGAACTTCCCATGTCTGCCTTCCTGAATCGACGCCTGTCGTTGCGCTTGCTAACGCTTGCTGCTGCCATGTCATTGCTGGCTTGTAGCCCGAAAAGCGAGACAGGCACGGTGGCTGCAACGACACCGGCAGTCGTGCCTGCCGCAGGTGCCGGCCCGCTTAAAATCGGGTTCGTGTATGTCGGCCCGGTCGGTGATGCTGGCTGGACCTTTGCGCATGATCTTGCTCGCAAGGCGA
Organism: Oxalobacteraceae bacterium; assembly: GCA_947445995.1. Classification (GTDB taxonomy): domain Bacteria; phylum Pseudomonadota; class Gammaproteobacteria; order Burkholderiales; family Burkholderiaceae_D; genus Actimicrobium. The sequence continues at coordinate 17,850 of CANFED010000018.1, forward strand.
TCGAAAAAGAATTTGGCGACAAGGTAAAAACGACCTTCGTGGAAAATGTCGCCGAAGGCGCCGATGCGGAGCGCGTGTTTCGTGACCTCGCCGGCCAGGGCAATACGCTCATTTTCGGGACCACCTTTGGCTACATGGAACCAATGCTGAAAGTCGCCAAGGATTTCCCTGCAGTGAATTTTCAGCATGCGACCGGCTACAAGACGGCTGCGAACATGGGTGTCTACGACGCGCATACCTATGAAGGCGCTTACCTCGCTGGCGTCGTGGCCGGCAAGATGACGAAGTCCGGCAAGCTCGGTGTGGTCGCTTCGATTCCGATCCCGGAAGTCATTCGCAACATCAATGCCTTCACGCTTGGTGCGCAAAGCAGCAATCCGGCGATCAGCACCCGCGTGGTCTGGATCAACAAATGGTTCGATCCTGGCAAGGAGCGCGAAGGCGCGCTGGCATTGATCGGGCAGGGCGTCGATGTGCTGATCCAGAACACGGATTCGCCAGCCACGCTGCAGGCTGCAGAAGAGAAGGGTGTGTATGCATTCGGCTGGGACTCGGACATGTCGAAGGTCGGGCCGAAAGCTCACCTTGCATCAGCCGCAATCGACTGGGCACCGTATTACAAGAAGATCGTTACCGAGGCGCTGGCCGGTCCCGTCAAGAGTGCCGATAGCTGGTGGGGCGTGAAAGAAGGGGCGATTGTCATGGCCAGCATCAATGCGGCGCTGCCAGTCGAGGTCCGGACACTGCTGGATCAGAAAACTGCGGCAATCAGCGACGGCACACTGACCCCGTTCCAGGGACCGATCGTCGATCAGGCCGGCAAGGAAGTCGTCGCTGCCGGCCAGACGATGGCCATCAAGGACATGAAGGGATTGAGTTATTACGTCAAGGGCGTCGACGGCAGTATCCCGAAATAATCATCGGACTCGCTGCAGAAAAGCCGTCGGCCAATCGTGCCGGCGGTTTTTTTTTTGCGATTCCTTTATCATGGTCGGCTACTCTCAAGGATATCCGCATGAATGAAGCATTGCGCCACACCCTGCAGCAGATGCCAAAAGCAGAGCTGCACATCCACATCGAAGGTTCACTCGAACCGGAACTGATTTTTGCACTGGCCCAACGCAACAAGGTGGCACTGGCTTTCCCGTCAGTCGATGCGTTGCGTGCCGCGTATGCGTTTACCGATCTGCAGTCTTTCCTCGATATTTACTATGCCGGTGCCAGCGTACTGCTGACCGAGCAGGATTTTTACGACATGACGCGTGCCTACCTGGTACGCGCGCATCAGGACCAGATCCGTCACACCGAATTGTTCTTCGATCCGCAAACGCATACCGCGCGTGGCGTGCCAATGGAATTCGTCATCAATGGCATCTGGCGTGCTGTCCAGGATGCGCAGCAGGAGTGGGGCATGACCGGTGCGCTGATCCTGTGCTTCCTGCGTCACCTGTCCGAAGACGATGCCTTCGACACCCTTGAACTGGCGCTGCCATTGCGCGACAAATTCATCGGTATCGGCCTCGACTCGGCCGAGCTCGGCCATCCACCGGAGAAGTTTGCACGCGTGTTCGCCAAGTGCCGCCAGCTCGGCCTGCATCTGGTCGCGCATGCTGGCGAAGAAGGACCACCTGCCTACATCGCCTCGGCCCTCGACGTATTGAAAGTCGAGCGGATTGACCACGGCGTGCGCTGCCTCGAAGATGCCGCGCTGACCGCCCGACTGGCGCAAGAACGCATTCCGCTGACGGTTTGTCCGCTGTCGAATCTGAAGCTGCGCGTGGTTGACCGAATGGTTGATCACAACTTGCTCAAGCTGATTGAGGCCGGTCTGGTCATTACCATCAATTCGGATGATCCGGCCTATTTTGGCGGCTACCTGAACGACAACTTCGTCGCGACATTCGAGGCGTTGCCACTGACGCGTGATCATGCCCGCCAGCTGGCGCGCAACAGTTTCGATGCGGCCTTCATCGACGGTGCAACCCGACAAAAATACCTTGCCGAAGTTGATGCATTTTTTGACAGGCAGCCCGCCTGATGATGCCGACCTTGTTGCAGTCGCTGCGCATGACGCTGCGTGACTGGCGTGCTGGCGAGCTGCGCTTTTTGCTCGTGGCACTGGTGGTGGCGGTGTCCGCACTGACGTCGGTAAGCTTTTTTGTCGATCGCATGCGCACTGGCCTGAACCGCGATGCACATCAGTTGCTGGGTGCCGATCTGGTGATCCGTGGCGATGCGCCGATCAGCGAGCAATGGCGCGCCGAGGCGCTCAAACGCGGGCTGACGCTGGCCGATACCATCGTCTTTCCAAGCATGGCGCTGGCCGGCGAAGGCGACGCGATGCAATCCAAACTGACTTCAGTGAAAGCCGTGACCACCGGTTATCCGTTGCGCGGCAACCTGAAAGTCGCTCCGAACGGCACCGGCAATGGCGTGACCACGCGCGCGATCCCGGCCGCCGGAACGGTCTGGGTCGACCCGACCTTGCTGCTGGCGCTCGACGTGCAGGTCGGCGCGACGATCAAGCTCGGCGACCGGCAATTCAAGATCGACCGGGTCATCACTTCAGAGCCGGATCGCGGTGCGGGTTTCATGAATTTTGCGCCCCGCGTGATGCTGGCCGAGACGGATCTGGCCAGCACCAAACTGATTCAGTTCGGTTCGCGCATCACCTATCGTTTGCTGGTCGCCGGTCCGCCGGAAGCGGCTAGCGCGTTCCAGCAGTGGGTGGAGAGCAGCATCGATGCCAATGCGATCAAGGGTATCCGTCTTGAGTCGCTCGACAGCGGTCAGCCGCAGATGCGCGCGACGCTTGAACGTGCCGAACAATTCCTGTCGCTGGTCGGCTTGCTGTCAGCGATGCTGGCGGCGGTCGCCATTGCGATGGCAGCGCGCCAGTTCATGTTGCGCCACGTCGATGCCTGCGCGATGTTGCGCTGCCTTGGCATGACGCAAAACAATGTCACGCTGATGTACCTGATCGAATTTTTTGTCATCGGTCTGGTCGGTAGCGCCATCGGTGCCGCAGTCGGATTTAGTGCCCATTTTGTCTTGCTCGAATGGCTGGGTGGTCTGGTGGCCAGCGATTTGCCGGCAGCGAGTTTGATGCCGGCGCTGCAAGGCATTGCCATCGGTTTGCTGTTGCTGGTCGGGTTCGCGTTGCCCCCGGTCCTGCAACTGCGCAACGTCCCGCACAACCGCGTGATCCGGCGCGAACAGGATGCGCCGCAGCCGGTTGCGATACTGACCTATGGCCTCGGCTTGCTGACCTTCATCGGCTTGCTGCTGTGGCAGGCCGGCAATCTGAAACTGGGTGCGCTGACAGCCGGTGGCTTTCTCGGCGGGCTGGCGGTCTTTGCCTTGCTCGGCTGGCTCAGCCTGAAATCGCTGCGGGCATTGCGCGGCCTGTTCAATCATGCCAGCTGGCGCTTCGCGGTGACGGCCTTGCAGCGTCGTCCCGGTGCCACCGTGGTGCAGATCGTCGCCCTCTCGCTGGGCTTGATGGCGCTGCTGTTGCTCACCGTAGTGCGCGGCGATCTGGTTAATGCATGGCGGCAGGCGACGCCGGCCGATGCGCCCAACCAGTTCGTCATCAACATCCAGCCGGATCAGACGCAGCGTGTCAGCCGCGAACTGGTGGCCAACGGCGTCATTGATCCGACACTCTATCCGATGATTCGCGGGCGTCTGATCGAGGTCAACGGCAAGCCCACCGGTGGCGACGAGTATGTCGATGATCGTGCCAAGCGCCTGGTCGAGCGCGAGTTCAACCTGTCGACGATGACCGGCTTGCCGCCGCAAAATCAGGTGGTGGCCGGTCGCTGGTTCGATAACAGCAAACCGGAAGCCTCGGTCGAGGAAGGCCTCGCCAAGACGCTGGGACTGAAGCTGGGCGACGTGCTCAAGTTCGACATCGCCGGGCAAGTGGTCGAAGCGCCGGTCACCAGCTTGCGCAAGCTCGACTGGGGTTCGATGCAGGTGAATTTCTTCGTGATCCTGAACCCGGCCGTGATGGCGGACACACCGCAAACCTGGATTACCGCATTCCATTTGCCACCGCAGAATGTGGCGCTGGTGAACCAGCTCACGCGCGACTTCGCCAACCTCACGGTGGTTGATGTCGGCAATGTGATCAGGCAGATTCAGGCCGTGGTGGATCAGGTGGTCACGGCCGTCGAATTCCTGTTCCTGTTCACGCTGGCGTCGGGCGTGCTGGTGCTGTATGCCGCGCTGGCCGGTTCGCATGACGAACGCAGTCGCGAGGCCGGACTGCTGCGTGCGCTGGGCGCAACGCGCAAGCAATTGTCGCAAGCGCAGTGGATCGAGTTCGTGCTGGTCGGCGGCTTGTCGGGCTTGCTCGCGGCTACCGGCGCATCGGCAGTTGGCTGGTCGCTTGCCACGTTCGTGTTCGACTTCGAGTGGCAGTTCAGTCCGGTAGTCTGGATTGCCGGCTTGGTCGTTGGCGCTGCCTGTGCGGTATTTGGTGGCTGGGTCGGATTGCGCAATGTGCTCAGTCAACCGCCACTGCAAACCCTGCGCGGAGCCTGACGATGACTGCCGAATCGACGCTGCTCTACGATCTCATCGGTGGCGATGCGCGGGTGCGTGAACTGGTTGACCGGTTCTATGACCTGATGGACCTGGAGCCGGAATTTGCCGAACTGCGCGCGCTGCATCCGACCACGCTGGACGGTTCGCGCGACAAGCTGTACTGGTTTCTCAGTGGCTGGAGCGGTGGTCCGGATAGGTACATCGAACGCTTCGGCCATCCACGTTTGCGGGCGCGTCATTTGCCGTATCCGATCGGGGTCAGCGTGCGTGACCAGTGGATGCAATGCATGGCATTTGCGTTGCAGGACATCGGCGTCGAGGAGGGCTTGCGTGACAGGTTGATCACGTCGTTTTACCAGACGGCAGACTGGATGCGTAATCGCGAAGGTTGAAACGTAGCGAGTGCGCTCGCGTGGGCTCAACGGCGAGCCCACGCTACTCGTGCCGGTAGGGTGGGCTCGGCCTCACCGAGCCCACGCGCACCACTACCATGATGAAATCGCACCCATCAACCATTTTTGAAATGATGAAATGACGCCTGTCGAACTGATTATCGTGCTCCTGCTGGCCGTCGTGATTGCGCTGCAGATCCTGCTGCTGATGCGTGCTCGCGGCAGCGACACGTCACTCCAATTGCAGCAGCAGGAGCTGGCCGCCGAGCGCCTCGAACGCCAGGTGCAAGCCTCGGCGCAAGCGACACGCATCGAGCTGGGCAGCAACTTCGCCCACTTCCAGCAAACCCTCTCGGCGCAGCTGACCACGCTCAATGGCGCGATCGCACAGCAGGCACACAGCGGTCGCGAGGAACAATCACTGGCGCTGAAGCGCTTTGGCGACACGCTCAATCAAAGCCTCGTCACGCTGACCGAATCGAATGCCCAGCGCCTGCTCGAAGTGCGCGCGACGCTGGAAGCAAAGATCAAGGACCTGCAAACCGACAATGGCGCGCGGCTCGAAGAAATGCGCAAGACCGTCGATGAAAAACTGCATGCCACGCTGGAGCAGCGCCTCGGCGAATCCTTCAAGCTGGTCTCCGACCGCCTCGAAAAGGTTCACCAGGGCCTGGGTGAAATGCAGCAACTCGCGATCGGCGTGGGCGACCTCAAGCGCGTGCTGACCAATGTCAAAACCCGCGGCACCTGGGGCGAAGTCCAGCTCGAAATGCTGCTCGAACAAGTCCTCACGCCCGAGCAGTACGCCAAGAATGTCGAGACCGTTCCGGGTACCGGCGAGCGGGTCGAGTTCGCCATCAAATTGCCCGGACAGGATCACGGCAATACGCCGGTGTGGATGCCGATCGATGCCAAGTTTCCGAAAGAGCAGTACGAGCGCTTGTCCGACGCCGCTGATCGCGCCGATGCCGACGGCGTCGCCACCGCCGGGCGCGAACTGGAACGCGTAATCCGTGGCGAAGCCAAAACCATCGCCGATAAGTACCTGTCGCCACCGCTGACGACCGATTTTGCGATCCTGTTCCTGCCGACCGAAGGGCTGTACGCCGAAGTCATGCGTCGCCCCGGACTGGC
>CANFED010000019.1 GCA_947445995.1 Oxalobacteraceae bacterium
ACCACGCTGTACTGTTACACCAGGTTGTGCTCATGTTGTGCGCGGGTGTGATTCATGGCGATCTGTCTGAATACAACATTCTCGTCGACGCGCAAGGGCCGGTCATCATCGACCTGCCGCAAGCCATTGATGCCGCCGGCAGCAGCGTGGCCGCTGACATGCTCGATCGTGACGTCAGCAATCTCGCCAATTTTTTTGGTGTCATCGTGCCCGAACTGCTCACCAGTCAGTACGGCAAGGAAATATGGAATCTTTACAAGGCTGGACTGCTAACGCCAGACACACCACTGACTGGCGTGGTTGTTGCGCCAGTCCAGGAGGCGGATGTCGGCGCAGTGATCCGCGAAATCGCGCTAGCTCGCGAGGAGGAAGAAGAGCGACAGAGGCGCTTGGCCGAAGCGCAATCCTGACGTTTTTGAGCGATAGGCTATTCAGCGGAAAATTCGGCCGCCGCCTTGGCTGTTCCAAGTGCGCTGCCGTAGCTGGCAAATGGCGTGTCGTAGCTATCGACGGTACCGCCTTCGCCGATGAAATGCACCCACCAGCCATCTGCCAGTTCTTGCAGCACGATATCGTTATCCTTGCCTTGGTCCGTTAATGTCTCCCCTGATTCCAGCGTAATGATGTGGATGGTGTGATGCACGATGATAGTGGCCATGATCGATCCGAAATAGTCAGGGCATCAAGATAACAAGATGTTGATATTGTTGCAATGTCTGTTCTATTCTCGCCTCTGCTCGACGGCAATGTCTCTTCGGTCGTGCTGTCGAAGTCAAAGACCGTGATGCCGATCATTTTTTAGCGATGAAAATAAATTCTTCATTTGTCCTAAAGTCCGGCAGTTGGTGGCCGATAACTACACAACGGTGATACGTCCATATTCCAAACTAATTTGCTCCTCAGCTCTAAAGTTTGTGAGCTCCTTGCCGTTAACGATAAGTAGCTGATGTATTTGAGCAACAAAAAACTTTTTTCAGAAAAATAGTTAAATTTTTTTAGCTAAATAGTCCGTTAGATAGTTAAAAAAATAGCACCAGTCTCTTAAAAAAGTTGGCGTTCAGAAATTTCGGTTAGCCACTTAAACGTAAGGCCTGGAGCCACTCTTCACTACATCCTCTCAATGGATGCCATTAAAACTTGGCATTTGTAGGACAAACTCCGTCATTGCATCTGCTCTTGTTTCCGTCAAGAAATACCGACAAGTGCCTATTTCCCCCCTTTGTTCGTCCGATCAGAATGCATTCACTGGTTGAGCAAAAACGCTCTCCGGACAAAATGCTGAGGGGCATAACAATGGATACGAACGTGATGATGGCTGAAATCCGCGATGCAAATCTGGGTTATCTGATGTTGGCGCAGCAAATGATCCGCGCCGACAAAGCAACAGCGATTTACCGTCTTGGCGTTAGTAGCGAAATTGCTGACCTCATTGCTGGTCTCAACAATGCTCAGATCCTTAAATTGTCCGGTACCAGCATGATGCTGGCGCGTTTCCGATTTGAAGATGGTGCCATCCTCGGCATGCTGACCAACTACAACAAGGACCGTGCATTGTCGCAATCGCACGCCGCGATCCTGATGGCTAGTCAGGGCGTTGAAGAAATCGCCTGATAATTTCAACACGCTGTTCGGATAATCGGTCAAACAAGCAATCTGTCGAGGTGAAATCATGGCAAAAAAAAGCGTTGTTACAGAATCCCATGAAATCCAGCTGGCAATTGAACTGATCACCCTCGGGGCGCGGTTGCAGTTACTGGAGTCCGAAACCTCGTTGTCACGCGAACGGCTGCTGAAACTTTACAAAGAACTCAAGGGTGTCTCTCCACCGAAGGGCATGCTGCCATTTTCGACAGACTGGTTCATTACCTGGCAACCGAATGTGCACTCGTCGCTCTTCATCAATATCTACAAATTTTTGCAGGAACACGCCCACATAACGGGGATTGTTGCCGTAGTCAAAGCGTACAAGCTGTATCTGGAACAGATGGGTCCGGACAGCGGTGAGGAGCCGGTGCTGTCATTGACCCGTGCCTGGACGCTGGTGCGGTTTTTCGACAGCAAGATGCTGAGCACCGCCTGCTGCACCGAATGCAGTGGCCACTTCGTCGTCCACCAACTTGATCTCAACGCGGACTACACTTGCGGACTTTGTCACATGCCGTCTCGGGCGGGTAAAACCCGCAAGGCCAAGGAAGCCGCGCAAGCAGCAGTTGCCACGGCGTGATCTAGTGGGCATGATGGCACGGCCCGAATTTTTCGTCGAAGAGTGCTCGTTTTGCCATTCCCGTCTTGTCCTTCTTCCATCTCGCTGAAAGCGCCCGCAGTCAGGGCGCTTTTTCTGCAAATTCTTTCTTTTTTTATCATTGCAATCGGGGCTATCGTTTTCTGGAAAACGATAGGGCGGTCGCTGCCTGTCATGCTGCTGGCGATCTTGCAAGGAGTAGTTGCTGCGCTGCTGTCACGTTGGCGTGAGTTGGCGACGTGGTGGTTGCCCATGCAGTTGCTGTTCGCGCCGGCGCTAGTGCTGGTACTTGGTTGGCAATTACCTTCGTGGATTTTTTTGCTGGCTTTTTTATTTATGCTGAGTCTCTACTGGAGCACCTATCGCACGCAAGTCCCCTTGTATTTGTCCGGCCCGCGTGTCTGGCAAGCAGTCAGCGAGTCGCTGCCTGCACGTCCGCTGCGCGGCATCGATATCGGTAGTGGACTGGGCGGATTGGTTATCGACCTCGCCAAGCGCCATCCAGAGTGTGAATTTTCTGGTATTGAACTGGCACCGCTGCCGTGGTTGCTGAGCCTGTTGCGTGCGCGCCTTCGCGGTAGTCCTGCACGCTTCTTGCGCGGCGATTATCAAACACTTGATTTCGCTCGCTTCGACGTCGTATTCGCCTACTTGTCGCCGGTGGCAATGTCGCCGTTATGGATCAAGTTTCAGGCGGAAATGCCAGTCGGCGCACTGCTAATTAGTTACGAATTCGAGATCAAAGGGCAGACTGCGGACGAGATTCGCCAGCCGATAAAAGATGGACCTTGTTTGTATATCTGGCGCAAGCAGTGATTTTTATTGATGGAGAAACGTCATCAATTGTCTCTCGATAACCCCACTTTAATAACATTCCCTTAACGATCCATTATGTTTGTGCTTTTTAGCCATTAAAATCGAGCACCTTCTTTCAGTTGAACTGTTACCTGTGATAAATTCTCAGGGCGCTTTATTCTTAGTTTCGGTTTTGTAAAAAAGGGTGGATGCACGATCATTTTTTGTGATTTTATGCTGCCGTCACTATTAGCGTTAATCTGGAATCGTGAATTTTAAACAGCCGGACGGCTGTAGCCGTCGGTGTCGACTGGAGTAACTGCTTGTTAGTTATCATTGGATATATCGTTGTCATGCTGTCGGTGTTTGGCGGATTCGCCATGGCTGGTGGCCATCTCGCCGCGTTGTGGCAACCGCTAGAACTATTGATGATTGGCGGCGGGGCGCTCGGCGCTTTTTTTGTCGGCAATAATGTCAAGGCCATGAAGGCGACAGCGCAAGCGTTGCCAACTCTTTTTCAGGGATCGAAGTTCACCAAGTCCTTGTATATGGATTTGATGTCGCTGATGTTCGAGATACTGACTAAAGTGCGTAAAGAAGGTTTGATGTCGATTGAGGGGGACGTCGAGAAGCCGGAAGAAAGTCCGATTTTCAGTAAGTACCCGAGCATCTTGCATGATCATCACGTGGTCGAATTCATCACAGATTATTTGCGCCTTATGGTGTCTGGCAACATGGATGCATTCCAGATCGAGAACTTGATGGATAACGAAATCGAAACGCACCACCACGAAGGTGCCGTTCCGGCGCATTGCATTGCCAAACTCGGTGATGGTCTGCCCGCATTCGGTATTGTTGCTGCTGTGATGGGCGTGGTCCACACAATGGAATCGGTCAGTTTGCCGCCGGCCGAACTCGGTATGTTGATTGCCCATGCGCTGGTCGGAACGTTTCTGGGTATTTTGCTTGCTTACGGCTTTGTTGGTCCGCTGGCGAGTTTGCTTGAGCAAAAACTGGACGAGTCCACCAAAATTTATCAGTGCATCAAAGTCACCTTGCTGGCTAGCCTAAACGGTTATGCACCGGCGTTAGCCATCGAATTTGGCCGTAAAGTCCTGTTTTCGACTGAGCGACCGACCTTTGGCGAGCTCGAAGAACACATCAAGCAATCGAAATCCAAGTAATCGAGCGAGTAATGACATCACGCAGCGAGGGACATCATGGCTGACGAAGGCACGCGGCCCATCATCGTCAAACGCATCAAGAAGGTTGCTGGAGGGCATCACGGTGGCGCATGGAAAATTGCCTACGCCGACTTCGTTACAGCGATGATGGCGTTTTTCCTGTTGATGTGGCTGCTTGGATCAACCGCCAAGGGTAGTTTGAGCGGCATTGCCGAGTACTTCCAGACACCTTTGCTAGTGGCGATGGGCGGTGGTTCGGGTTCGGGTGACAGCTCCAGCGTCATTCAAGGTGGTGGCCAGGACCTGACGCGCAAGGACGGTCAGGTCAAGCGAGGTGAGACCATCGCTCCGAAAAAAACCTACAACATCAAGGCGTCGCAATCAGACCTGGAAAAAGCGTTGGAGAAAGCGGAAGCCGGTCAACTGAAGGCCCTGAAGGTGAAAATCGAAGCAATGATTGAGTCGAACCCGACGCTCAATAAATTCAAGAACCAACTGCTACTTGATATCACCAGTGAGGGCTTGCGTATCCAGATTATTGATGAGCAGAACAGGCCGATGTTCGCTTCCGCCAAGGCTGAATTGCAGCCCTATACGAAAGAAATTTTGCGCGAAATCGGTTTTGCACTCAACGACGTACCCAACAGGATCAGTCTGTCAGGTCACACTGATGCATCGGCCTATTCAAGCGGAGAGAAAGGCTACAGCAATTGGGAATTGTCGGCAGACCGTGCCAATGCTTCACGCAAGGAGCTGATTTATGGCGGGATGGCCGAAAGTAAAGTGCTGCGGGTGGTCGGTCTTTCCTCCGCCGTCCTGTACGACAAGGAGAATCCTTACAACCCGATCAATCGCCGCATCAGCATTATCGTCATGAACAAGAGGGCCGAAGATGCTGCTTCCCGCGAAGGTGCGCGTGCGGTCAATGTGGTTAGTGGCGACGAAGACGGTGCCGAGGTGACAGTCGGGCCAACCGATGTAACGGGTCCTCCAGTGTCGGCCCCGGCACCGGCTCCGGTACCGGTACGTGCGCCAACCCCCGCTGCGGCAGTGCCGCGATGAGCGAGATTGAATACCGGGAGAATATTGTGGTGACACAGGATAATCCGCTGGGGCAGCAGATTCGGCATTTGCTCGACGCCGTCTCCGGGCAAGCTGCTGGTCACCTTGCTGAAGTCGAGACCGATCTGGCCCAAACCGCATTGCTGTTGACCGAGGCGATCGACAAACTGGGTGCGAGTTTCATGTCTATTCACGGCGTCATCAGCGTCCAGCAGGATGCCATCGTGCGCTTGCTGGAGGGCGGGGCGATCGGCGACGGGGAACGTGTGCACCTGCAAGGGTTGCAAAAAGAGTTAGACCGGCATGTCAATGCCGCTGTCACCGGGTTGCAGTTCCAGGATATGACCAGCCAGTTGCTGCAACGCACACTCGGTCATGTGGGTAGTTTGCGCGGCATGATCGACGTGCTTGGCGCGACGGCATCTGCGATCGGTCCTGACGCGTCGGCCGACGAGGTGATCGCCCAGCTGACCATTGCCAACGGCGAGGTTGCCACCTGTCGCGTCTTGCTGGACGACGCGCAATTGCGCAAGGCTGTCAGCCAGACCCACATGGAATCGGGCGATATCGAATTATTTTAAAGACGTGGCGACCCCCCGTGTGACGGTGGCGCCGCGACATTCTTCACAATGAACACACCAACAGCATAGCGGAGCACAAATGGCAAAATCGATACTCGCAGTGGACGATTCAGGTTCACTCAGGCAAATGGTGGTGTTCAGTCTCAAGGCTGCCGGATATCTGGTGACCGAAGCAGTCGATGGTCAGGATGGGCTTGATAAGGCGCGTACGCAGGCCTTCGACCTGGTGCTGACCGATCAGAACATGCCGCGGATGGATGGTCTGACGCTGATTCGCTCGTTGCGCGCACTGCCGAGTTATCAGCGTGTGCCAATCCTGATGTTGACGACCGAAGCCAGCGATGAAATGAAGGCCAAGGGCAGGGCGGCGGGGGCCAATGGCTGGCTGGTCAAGCCGTTCGATCCGCAGCGTCTCACCGAAGTGGTCAAGAAGGTGATCGGCTAACCATGCCGTTTTCTTCACAGTGGCGCGGGATAGCGGTTGTCTGGTTCGCGCAAACATCACGGTTTTACGGAGCGCTGCAATGACGATCGACATGAGTCAATTTTTTCAGGTGTTCTTCGAGGAGACGGAAGAACTGCTGGCGGAAATGGAAAAACTTCTGCTTGCAGTCGACGTGAGCAATCCTGATCCGGAAGACCTGAACGCGATCTTCCGGGCTGCGCATTCGATCAAGGGCGGTGCCTCGACATTCGGCATCACCGATCTGGGCGAAGTCACGCACGTTCTCGAAACGTTGCTAGACCGCATACGCAAAGGCGAAACCTTGCTCACCGCAGACCATGTCGAAGCCTTTCTGGGCGCCAAGGACATTCTCAAGATGCAGCTCGACGGGCACCGGCTTGGTTCTGCTGTTGACCTTGAGGCGGTCGGTGATATCCGGATGCTCTTGCAGTCGCTGTCGGAAGTCCATCTGCCGATGCCTGTTCACGCGGCACCGCTGGTCATGGCGAGCGAACCGGACGAGGGCGGCTATGCCCATCGCTTTCATATCGAGCTGCCGGTTCTCAGCGAACGTGACACCGATGCGCTGGCTGGCGAACTCGGCTTGCTCGGCTTCATCGTGCGATCGCGCTTGCCCGACCAGCGCGCCGTCTTCGAGCTGGCGACCAACGAATCGGTCGATGACATCATTGCGCTGTGCTCGTTCGTCCTCGATCCCGATGCACTCAGAATTACCTTGCTGCCGGCACCCGCCAGCGCCAGCGACGCCGAGCTGGGCTATGGATTTTTCGAGCCGATCGACAGCCGCTTTGGTAATTTGATACCCGGCGCTGCCAGCACGCTGCAGGAGCAGGAAGCGCAGCAGGGCTACGGTTTCTTCGCGCCGTTTGTGCCGCAGGGTAAAACCGACGCACCGGCGGAGGTCGTCATCGAGCATGATCCCGCGCCTTTGGCGCTGACCGAATCGCAGCACGATACGTCAACTGTTCACGGTGCTGGCGACTCCGACAAACGCGCCAATCAGCGGCGCGAAAGTGACAAGACGGCGTCGGCTGAAGCGAGCTCGATTCGCGTGAGCATCGAAAAAGTCGATCAGCTGATCAATCTGGTGGGTGAGCTGGTCATTACCCAGGCGATGATCGAGCAGCGCAGTGACACGCTAGACCCGATGAAACATGAGCGTCTGCTCGACAGCGTCTCGCAATTGACCCGCAATACCCGCGACCTGCAAGAAGCCGTGATGTCGATTCGCATGATGCAGATGGATTACGTTTTCGCGCGCTTTCCGCGCATGGTGCGCGACCTGGCCACCAAGCTCGGCAAGAAGGTCGACTTTGTCACGGTCGGTGCAGCCACCGAACTGGACAAGGGTCTGATCGAACGCATTGTCGATCCGCTGACGCATCTGGTTCGCAACAGCATTGACCACGGCATCGAAACGCCGTCCATCCGGCTCGCCGGTGGTAAAAGCGAGACCGGCCGCTTGTCGCTGTCGGCGGGTCATCAGGGCGGCAATATCGTCATCGAAGTCAGCGATGATGGCGGTGGACTCAACCGTGAGCGCATCCTGCAGAAGGCGGCCGAAAACGGTCTGGCCGTATCCGATGAGATGACCGACCCGGAAGTCTGGCAACTTATTTTTGCACCCGGCTTTTCGACTGCCGACACCGTCACCGATGTATCGGGTCGCGGCGTTGGCATGGATGTCGTCAAGCGCAATATCACCGCGATGGGCGGGGTCGTCGACATCCGTTCGGCCAAGGGGTTTGGCACCACGATTTCGATCGCGCTGCCGCTGACACTGGCCATCCTCGACGGCATGTCAATCCGCGTCGGCGACGAGGTCTACATCCTGCCCCTCGGCTATGTGGTCGAGTCATTGCAACCGCGTCCGGTTGACGTCAAGGAAATCAGCGGTCAGGGTCAGGTCATCAAGGTGCGTGGCGAATACCTGCCACTGATCCCGCTGCACCAGATGTTCGGCATTGAACCGCGCTATACCAATCCGTCCGAAGGGATCGTTGTCATCCTCGAATCGGAAGGTCGCAAGGCCGGTCTGTTTGTCGATGATCTGGTTGGTCAGCAACAAGTCGTTGTCAAGAATCTCGAGTCGAATTACCGCAAGGTGGCCGGCATTTCTGGGGCCACTATCCTGGGCGACGGCGGTGTTTCGCTGATCGTTGATGTCGCCGCCCTGTTACGTTCCAGCCGTCAAAATACCGACGAATCCATCTTTTCTTAAAGGACAACATCATGTCAGAATCCGCACAAATCAACGCCCAGATCCTCGGCGCAAAATCCACCGCCGATATCGCCGGTAACGAATTTCTCGCCTTCACGCTGGGCAAGGAAGAGTACGGCATCGATATCCTGAAAGTGCAGGAAATCCGCGGTTACGAAGCCGTCACCCGGATCGCCAACGCGCCCGAATTCGTCAAGGGGGTCGTCAACCTGCGTGGCATCATCGTGCCGATCGTCGACATGCGCATCAAGTTCAATCTTGGCGAACCGACCTACGATCAGTTCACCGTCGTCATCATTCTGAACATCGGTGGCCGCGTCATGGGCATGGTGGTTGATAGCGTGTCCGACGTGATTACCTTGTCGGCCGAGCAAATCAAACCAGCTCCCGAGATGGGCACTGCGTTCAATACCGATTACCTGATCGGTCTCGGCACGCTCGATGAACGGATGCTGATCCTGATCGATATCGACAAGCTGATGTCGTCGACTGAAATGGGCCTGATCGAGAAAATCGCCGCCTGAGTCGGACCCTGCCGGAGCGGTGCGGCGACCCCGTTGCCGCGTTGTACCCTTAAACCGGAGTCGTGAAATGAACTTGCGCAACTTGCGGATCGGAAGCCGCTTAGCCCTCGGCTTCGGCAGTATTCTGGCCATTCTTGTGCTCGCGCTGGTGCTGGGCAGTTTGTTCAATGCGAGCAACAAGCGACAACTGGTCGATGGTCTGGCGACCGCCAATCACAAGCTAGAACTGGCCGGCGCGATGAAAAATGCGCTGCTCGAAAGCGGTATCGCGATGCGCGATATCGGTTTGCAGTCCGAGCTGGCCGCGATGCAAAAAGACGACCAGGCCGTCAAGGCCGAACGCCAGCGCTATGCGCAGGCACGCGACGGACTGGCTGCGCTGGGCCTGAACGAGGCCGAAAATAAACTTGTCGCCGATATCGCGCGCATCGATGAAGAACTCGCTGCACCACTGAAAAATGTCTTGCGACAGGCGATGGCATTCAACAGTGAAGAAGCGATCAAGATCATCAACGGCAGTATCGATCCGATGAACCGCAAGACACTGGTCGAGATCAACAAGCTCGTCGAGATGCAGCAAAGTGCGACGCGTCAGGTCATGGCAGATGCCTCCGCTGGCGATGTGCGCCTGATGCAATGGCAGTTGTTCAGCGGTGTCGTGGCGCTGGTCATCGGTGCACTGCTGGCATGGGTCATCACACGCAGCATCACCGCGCCGTTGCAGCAGGCCGTCACAATTGCCCGCCGGGTCGCCGATGGCGAGCTTGATTCGCGGGCCGAGACCGTCATCGGACGTGACGAAATCGCCGATCTGCTGCGGGCGCTGCAGGCAATGAGCGGTAACTTGCTGCGTATCGTTGCTCAAGTGCGCAGCGGTACCGAAACCATCGAGGTGGCCTCGCGTGAAATCGCCTCGGGTAATGCCGACCTGTCTTCGCGCACCGAGTCGCAGGCCAGCTCGCTGGAACAGACCGCCTCGTCGATGGAAGAACTGACCGAAACCGTTCGCCAGAACGCCGATAACGCACAGCAGGCCAACCAGTTGGTGATGTCTGCCTCGAGCGTGGCGGTGCGCGGCGGTGCCGTGGTCGGGCAGGTGGTCAGTACGATGAGTTCGATCACCGACAGCTCGCGCAAGATCGTCGACATCATCGGCGTGATCGATGGCATTGCCTTCCAGACCAATATCCTCGCGTTGAATGCGGCGGTCGAGGCGGCACGCGCTGGCGAGCAGGGCCGTGGCTTCGCCGTAGTGGCTTCGGAAGTGCGCAGCCTTGCGCAGCGTTCGGCCGCCGCTGCAAAAGAAATCAAGAGCCTCATCGGCGACTCGGTTGACAAGGTCGAGGCCGGCAGCCGTCTCGCCGATGAGGCCGGCCGGACCATGCAGGAAATCGTTAGTTCGGTGCAGCACGTGGCCAACATCATGGGCGAGATCACGGCAGCCAGTCAGGAGCAGAGTGCCGGCATTGCCGAAGTCAACCAGGCCATCACCCAGATGGATGAAATGACGCAGCAGAATTCGGCACTGGTCGAGCAAGCCTCGGCCGCAGCCGAAAGTCTGCAGCAGCAGGCAGGTGTTCTGTTGCAGGCCGTCGCGCTATTCAAGCTCGAACAGGATGGCCAGGCCCGTACGGTGGCGGTCGCGCTACCGCTCCCGCCACGCAAGGCATTAGCGGTCACGGCGCGTCCTGCGCCCGCGCGCAAGGCAGCTTCTGGCGGCGATGAATGGGAAGAGTTTTGAATACCGAAACAAGGGGAAATAACGGATGGCATTGATGTCGAATTTCCGGATAGGTACCCGGCTGGCGCTGGGCTTCGGACTGGTTTTGCTGGGCGCGCTGGCGTTGCTGGTGCTGGGCTTGTGGCGCATGACCGAACTGCGTGCCGAAGCCGTTGCACTCGTCGAGACCAAGGTGGTCAGCCTGACCAGCGCGATCGGCATGCGTGAAGCCAGTGCCAGTCTGGAACTGGCCTTGCGCAAGGTCGCGACACCGACCGACCGGACCGAAGGCGAACGTGAAAGTCAGCGCGCCACCGAAATTCTGGCGCGCTATGCTGCCACCGAAAAGGTACTTGCCGAAGTCTCGTCGAGCAGCGGCAGCAAGACCATGCAGGCGCAGGTCGCCGCGCTGAAAACACCGATCCTGCCGATCATTGACAAGGCGCGCACATTGATCGGTGCCGGGAATTACTACGACGGATCGGCGCTGCTGAAAACCGATCTGCTGCCGCTGTATGACAAATGGACCGCCGGCCTGGCAACGCTGGTCGAGGCCGAGCAGGCTGACCTGCGCGATTCGATTGTGGCGTCGCAGGACAATTACAGCCGTGCCCGGATGGGCATGCTTGGCATCGGCATCGTCACGCTATTGCTGGGTGCCGGGATTGCGCTGCAGATTACACGCAGCATCACGCGGCCCATGCAACGCGCCAGTCAGATCGCCGACACCATCGCCGCCGGCGACCTGAGTGCCGAGTTCGAGGCCGGTGGTGCGGACGAAGCCGGTCAGCTGGTCAATTCACTGCGCACGATGCAAGCGCGCCTGATCGATACCGTCAGCCGCATCAAGCAGGGCACCGATACCATCACGACTGCCTCGCGTGAAATCGCCTCGGGCAATGCCGACCTGTCTTCGCGCACCGAGTCGCAGGCCAGTTCGCTGGAACAGACGGCGGCCTCGATGGAAACACTGACCTCGACCGTGCGGCAAAATGCCGACAACGCACGCCAGGCGAACCAACTGGTGATTACGGCCTCGGATTTCGCCGTCAAGGGTGGAGCCGTGGTGGGTCAGGTGGTGGCAACGATGGGATCGATTACCGACAGTTCGCGCAAAATCGTCGACATCATCGGCGTCATTGACGGCATCGCATTCCAGACCAATATCCTCGCCTTGAACGCCGCCGTCGAAGCCGCCCGTGCCGGCGAACAGGGACGCGGTTTCGCGGTGGTTGCTGCGGAAGTACGAAGCCTTGCACAACGCTCGGCGGCTGCGGCGAAAGAAATCAAGAGCCTCATCGGCGACTCGGTCGACAAGGTCGAGGCGGGTAGCCGACTGGTCGATGAAGCCGGTCAAGCGATGCAGCACATTGTCGGTTCGGTCCGTCAGGTCGCCGACATCATGAGCGAGATCACCGCAGCCAGCCAGGAACAGAGTGCCGGGATCGCCGAAGTCAATCAGGCCATTAACCAGATGGATGAAATGACGCAGCAGAATTCGGCACTGGTCGAGCAGGCCTCGGCTGCCGCCGAAAGCATGCAACAGCAGTCGCTTGAACTGATGCAGGCCGTTGCGTTGTTCCAGTTGCGACAAGGTGCAGTGCCTGTGTCATCGCTGGCACCGTCTCGGGTTTCACCTCGCGTGTCGCCACGCCTCGTGAGCGTCGCCGCGAAGCCAGCACCACGCAATGCTCAACCTGCTGACGAATGGGAACAGTTTTGAAGCAGTCATTCACCCACAAGGAATCACGATGACCAACCGAGCGCCAGTGCGCACTTTCCTGACAGGGTTGTCCGCTGCTGCGGGAGTCGCTCTTGCGTCAGCCTGGATACTGCAAGTACTGGTCGGTTCGGCGCTGGGGCCGGTGTTCATCGCCGTCCTGTCCTCGGTTGCCGGCGTGACCGTGGCGGCGGCCATCAACCTGCGGCGCGACGGCAGTGCCGTCTTTGCGCAGCGCATCGGCGACGAGATCGACCACATCATGATCGGGGCCGCCGAGGCGGCGTTTTTTATTGAATCCATCAAGAAAAAAATTGATGCCGATGTCACCAGCACCGATGCGATTGCGGTCAGTGCCGGACAAAGCGCCAGCGCGACCGAGCAGATTGCCGCCAATGCTGAGCGCGCCTTCCAGGTGACGGGCGAGGTACACAGCGAAAGCGTTGTGGCGCGCGCCGCGACCGAAAAAGTGCTGCTGGAAATCCACCGGGCCGAAGCCGATGCGCTGTCCGCCTCCGAACTGATGGCCATCCTGCAAAAAAAATCCGGCCAGATTTCTACCATCACGGAAGTGATTAACCAGATCGCGGCACAAACCAATTTGCTGGCACTGAACGCGGCCATCGAGGCGGCGCGCGCTGGCGAACACGGACGAGGTTTTGCAGTGGTGGCTGGCGAAGTCAGGCAACTGGCGCAGCGCACGCATCTGGCGACCGGTGAAATCGGCACGATGGTGCGCGAAATTAACCAGCAGGCGCTGCTCGCAGCCAACGGCATGACGGCCCTGAACCGGCGGGTCAGCGGTGCTGCCGTCGAAGTGGGGGTGGTCAATCTGTCGCTGGTCAACATCGAGCGTGCGGCGACCACCGCCGAAGAGGAAGTGCGACAGATTGCGGCGGCGTCGCGCGAACAGGTCGGGACCAGTCGTGAGGTCAGTAGCGCGATCGCCGACATCCGTGACAGCATGATTTCAACCGAGGCCGATTTGCCGGGAGCGATCGCGGCAGCGATGCGCTTGTCGGAACGGGGTGAAACCATTTTTGATGCGCTCTCGCAATCGCAGGCCGTGACGCAGCATGATGCGATCCGCATCGCCGCACAGCTTGCTGCCAGCGAGATCGGCGCACTGATGGACCAGGCAATTGCACAGGGACAGATTACGCGCGAGGCGCTGTTTGATCGCCACTACGTGGCTATTCCACGCACCAATCCGCCCAAGCACAGCAGCCAGTTCGATGCCTATACCGATCGCGCCTTTCCACCGATCCAGGAAGCGCTGTTGCAAGCGATGCCGCAGCTGGCCTATGCCGGAGCGGTCGATAGCAGTGGCTATTTCCCGACCCACAACAAGAAATTTTCACAGGTCCTGACCGGTGATTACGACGTTGACCTGATCAACAACCGTACCAAACGCATTTTTACCGACCGCACCGGCAAGCGTTGCGGTGGCAGTACCAGTGCGTTCCTGCTGCAGACCTACAAGCGCGATACCGGCGAAGTCATGCATGACTTGTCAGCACCGATCCTCGTCGGTGGCAAGCATTGGGGGGGCTTCCGGATTGGTTACCGGTCAGCCCAGAATCATTAAAATTTACGGAAAAAAAACAATTGAAAACCGTCCCGGCTACCAGGCAAGACTCCAGCAAGGAATTCGATTTCACCACGCGTGATTTTGAGCGTGTGCGGGCGCTGATCTATCAGAAGGCGGGCATTGCGCTGGCCGAGAGCAAGCAGGAAATGGTCTACAGCCGGCTGGCGCGCCGCTTGCGGGCCACCGGCATCACCTCGTTTGTGACCTATCTCGACGGTCTCGAAGCCGGACGCGATGCCGACGAATGGGAAGCCTTCACCAATGCGCTGACAACCAACCTGACCTCGTTCTTCCGTGAGGCGCACCACTTCCCTATCCTGGCCGATCACCTGAAAGGGCGCAGTGGTCAGATCGATCTGTGGTGCTCGGCCAGCTCGACCGGCGAAGAGCCGTATTCAATGGCGATGACGGCCTGCGAGGTGTTCAATACGCTGACACCGCCGGTGCGCATCGTTGCCACCGACATTGATACGAATGTCCTCAACACAGCCGCCAACGGCGTCTACACGGCCGACCGGCTCGACAAGATGTCGCCCGAACGCGCCCGGCGCTTTTTCCAGCGCGGCAAAGGCGATCAGGAGGGCATGGTGCGGGTGCGTCAGGAATTGCGTCAGCTGGTGACGTTCAAGAAGCTTAATTTGCTGGGTGCCGACTGGGGCTTGGCCGGCCCGTTCGATGCGATTTTCTGTCGCAACGTGATGATCTATTTCGACAAGCCGACGCAAGGCAAAATACTGACCCGCTTCGCGCCGCTGATGAAGCCCGATGCGTTGCTGTTTGCCGGCCATTCCGAAAACTTCCTGTATGTGTCGGATGCGTTCAAGCTGCGTGGAAAGACTGTCTACGAACTCGATGAGCAACCCGGACTGAAAGGACGCAGCGCATTGCGCCCAGCGTAACCAACATGGAAAAAGTCAATCAAGAGCAATTCGCGACGAATGTCTATTTCGACCGTACCTTCGACTGTGATGCGGCCAAGATCCTGCCGGGCGAGTATTTTTTTACACCCAAGGATATGCTGATCGTTACCGTCCTCGGCTCGTGCGTGTCGGCTTGCATTCGTGATCGTGTCAGCGGCATCGGTGGCATGAACCATTTCATGCTGCCGTATGGCGGCACCGATAGTGATAGTCCGGTGTCGGCCTCGATGCGCTACGGCACCTACGCGATGGAAGTGCTGATCAATGAACTGCTCAAGGCCGGCGCACGGCGAGAAAATCTCGAAGCCAAGGTGTTCGGCGGCGGCAATGTGTTGCGCGGCTTCATCGCGATCAATGTCGGCGAGCGCAATGCGCAGTTCGTGCGCGAGTATCTGAAGATGGAAGGTATTCGCGTCGTCGCAGAAGATCTCAATGACATTCATCCGCGCAAGGTCTATTACTTTCCGCGCAGCGGCAAAGTACTGGTCAAAAAACTCAAGCAGCTCAACAACAACACCTTGGTCAATCGCGAGCAGGACTATGCCAGCCGGTTGCAATCGGCTCCTATTTCTGGTGATGTCGATCTGTTTTAGGTGAAAGGGACAACATGAAAATCAAGGTACTGATCGTCGATGATTCGGCGCTGATACGCAGCGTGATGAAAGAGATCATCAATAGCCAGCCGGACATGGAAGTCGTCGGCGTCGCACCCGACCCAATCGTCGCGCGCGACCTGATCAAGCAGACCAATCCGGATGTGCTCACGCTGGACGTCGAGATGCCGCGCATGGATGGCCTCGACTTCCTCGAAAAGCTGATGCGTCTGCGACCGATGCCGGTACTGATGGTGTCGTCGCTGACCGAGCGCGGTTCCGAAATTACCCTGCGTGCACTTGAATTGGGTGCAATCGATTTTGTCACCAAGCCCAAGCTGGCCATTCTGGACGGCATGCGCGATTACACCGAGATGATCAGCGAGAAGATCCGTACCGCCTCGAAGGCACACATCAAGGCCCGCGTGTTGCCTGCACCAGGCTCCGTCGCGCAGGCCGGACGACCCTTGCCGCAGGTCGGCAATACCTTCATCAGTAGCGAAAAACTGATCATCATCGGTGCCTCCACCGGCGGCACCGAAGCGATCAAGGAATTCCTGTTGCGTATGCCGTCCGATTGCCCCGGTATCCTGATCACGCAGCATATGCCGGAAGGATTTACGCGTTCGTTTGCGCAGCGCCTTGATGGTCTGTGCAAGATTTCGGTGATCGAATCGGCCGGTGGTGAGCGTATCCTGCCGGGTCATGCCTACATTGCGCCGGGCCACTCGCATCTGTCGCTGGCACGCAGTGGAGCCAATTACATGACCAAGCTCGATCAGGGACCGCCCGTCAATCGTCATCGGCCTTCGGTGGATGTACTGTTCCGCTCGGCGGCCGTGGGTGCCGGCAAGAATGCCGTCGGCGTGATTCTGACCGGCATGGGCAAGGA
Organism: Oxalobacteraceae bacterium; assembly: GCA_947445995.1. Taxonomy (GTDB): domain Bacteria; phylum Pseudomonadota; class Gammaproteobacteria; order Burkholderiales; family Burkholderiaceae_D; genus Actimicrobium. The sequence goes on from CANFED010000019.1 coordinate 16,512, forward strand.
TGGCGCACTCGGCATGCTCGAAATGAAACAGGCAGGTGCCTACAATTTTGCGCAGGACGAAGCCAGTTGCGTGGTCTTCGGCATGCCGCGCGAAGCCATTGCCGTCGGGGCGGCCGACGAGGTAGCACCCTTGCTGGACCTGCCTGGCAAAGTGCTCGGTTATCTCGCAGCCCACAGTAGCCGTGCATTACGGGTCTGATACGCAGTTCGCAGGTGAAAGCCAAGATGGATCCGTGCATAATGCAGCCTAGGGTCAGACTCGGATCCCAACATAAACAAGAATTGATGGAGTAACTTATGGCCGGTCCCAATACCCGCTTTCTCGTCGTAGACGATTTTTCCACGATGCGCCGCATCGTCCGCAACCTGCTCAAGGAGCTTGGCTACACCAATGTTGATGAAGCCGAAGATGGCGCGATGGGTCTGGCCAAGCTGCGTGCCGGGCAGTTCGACTTCGTGGTCTCGGACTGGAACATGCCGGTCATGGATGGCCTGACGATGCTGCAAAACATTCGCGCCGACCCGGCCTTGGCCAAGCTGCCGGTCCTGATGGTGACTGCCGAAGCCAAAAAAGAAAACATCATCGCCGCGGCCCAGGCCGGTGCCAACGGTTACGTGGTCAAGCCATTTACTGCTGCCACGCTGGACGAAAAGTTAAAGAAGATTTTTGAAAAGCTTGAAAACGCCGGAGCGTAAAGTGAATATCCCAGTCTCTGCGGCAGAGGAATTGTCGACAACAATCAAGCACGATGAAGTGCTGGTGCGCGTCGGCCAGATGACGCGCAGTCTGCATGACAGCCTGCGCGGACTTGGTTTCGACAAGCTGATGGAGCGTGCCACGCATGACATCCCGGATGCCCGTGACCGGCTCGATTACGTCGCGAAAATGACCGAGCAGGCGGCCCAGAAAGTGCTCAATGCCACTGATGCAGCCAACCCGTTGCAGGACCAGATTGGCGACGGCGCAAAGGGATTGACAGCACAATGGCAAGCCACGCTCGACGCGCCTTTTTCCGAAGCGCGTTACCGCGAAGATGCAGCGCGCACGATGGCTTATCTGGCCGCCACGCAGCTTGCCACCACCGCTACGCATGCGCATCTGCTGGAGATCATGATGGCGCAGGATTTTCAGGATCTGACTGGCCAGGTGATCAAGAAAGTGACCGAGCTGGCGCACGGACTCGAACAGCAACTGGTGCAGCTGCTGGTGGATTATTCACCGACCGAGGTCAAGCGTGAACTGGATAACAGCCTGCTCAACGGCCCGCAAATCAACCCCACTGGCAATAGCGACGTCGTCGCCAACCAGAGCCAGGTCGATGATTTGCTCGACAGTCTCGGCTTCTGACAGAGAGCAGGTGTGGTCCGGTCGAAGCCGATTTTTTTACCTTACGTATAAAGCCACTCCATGCAAGACGTCAATTTCATCGTCCGTGAACCACTGCTTGATCCGACGCTCAAGGTGCTTGGCTATGCTCTGAGCTGGCAGGGACCCGATGGCTATTTGTCCAAGCCAAGCGAGCTGGATCTGCAAGTACTGGCGGCGTTTGCCGGTGAGCGATTTACGCATCCGGAACGTGGTTATCTGATGGCTGGCTCGTTGTTGTTCCTGAATGTCACGCCAGAGACCTTGCGCTCCGGTGTGCTGGCTTCGCTGTCACCGAAAAACACCGTGCTGTCGATCGACGGGGCTTCGCTGGTCGATGCGTCCGCGTTCGATGATATCAAGGCGGCACGCAGTGCCGGCTTTGGCATCATGTTGTGCAATGTCGATCTGGGTGGCCAGGACAAGGCCTTTTTGCCGCTGGTCAGTCATATCGAAATCCGTTTTGGCAGTGCCGATTTTCCGGCGCATGCGCGGCTGTATGCATCGCTCAAGCAATCATCGATGCGCATGGTGGCGCGTGGCGTGCACACCTGGTCGGATTTTCAGGCCAGCTCATCGCTGGGCATGGACGCCTTTGTCGGCAACCTCTTTCTGAGTGCGCGTCCCGGTGCGGTGGTCGGCAAGCTCAATCCTGCACAGGCAATGATCCTGCAATTGATGGACATGGTGCGCAAGAACGCCGACGTGCGCCTGCTTGAAGGCGTACTCAAGCGCGATGCCGGCTTGTCGTACAAACTGCTGCGCTACATTAACTCGGCCGGTTTTGGCCTGGGAACCGAAATCCAGTCCTTGCGTCATGCGGTGACGATGCTGGGTTATTCACCGCTGTACCGCTGGCTGTCGGTGTTGCTGGCAGCCGCCGGCAGCGGCACCCAATCGCCGGTGCTGATGCAGACCGCCATCGTGCGCGGCCGCTTTGCCGAACTGCTCGGGCAGAGTTTTCTGCCTCGTGCCGAAGCAGAGAACCTCTTTGTTGCCGGCATGTTTTCGCTGCTCGACCTTTTGCTCGGTGTTCCGATGGAAGAAGTACTCGACAGTATTCAACTTTCCGAAGCCGTGACGCAGGCACTATTGACGCGCGACGGCATCTTTGGACCCTTTCTGGCACTGGCCGAGGCCTGCGAAAAAGATAACGGGACGGCCGGTCCGCTGGCCGAGTCACTGTTCATCAGTGCCAGCCAGGTCAACGAAGCGCATCTGGAGGCGCTGGTCTGGGCGCAGAGCCTGAAGTTGTAACCTGGGGGCGCTGCAACTACCGCAAAGCGTACGGGTTTGCCATTGGTAGGGTGTGTTGGAGCAAAATAGAAATGTCCGGACATTTCTATTTTGGTGCCACACACCCTACGGCTGTGCCCTCCCTAACGTCTATCCGTAGCATCTTCGCTTCTGTCTGATCACGATAAAAGTTTTGAGTACGTCAGCAAAGTGTTGGAAAGGGACCGCCGTAACGCTGCTGCACTGGTAGTAAGAGGAAGCTTTTTTTCGAAACGGTTCTGGAACTTGGGCCAGCCTCAAAAAAGAAGGAATTGGACGTTGTGCCGTTAATCAGGAAAGAGTCGCTGCCGTGGGATCACTTCGCCTTGATGCGTAACAGCGAGTCACGACGCGGCTCATCGCGATAGGCGTACTCGACGCGGCCATTGGTGATCTTGCCCATCCATAGCATGTTCAATGTAATGGCATCGTGGTCTTTGCTGGTAAAGGGATGGCTGTAGGTGGTAATGACACCCTGTAACGGGTCTCCAGATTTTCCAGTGCTGTACGGATCTTGCTGCCATCGCCCGAGTTGGCCTGACTGAGTTCGGCAACCAGTGCGCGGACTTCCAGATCAGCGGTCGGCGAGGCCCGGAAAATAGAGTTGACCGGGGCAGCAGGAGGCGCGTATCGACTGGACAGTTCAGGGCCAGTCGAGACGGCAACCAGCAGGGGAAGGCCGGCTTTCTGATACGCGTCAATCGTGACCATTCCTACTCCGGTATTGACGACGCCGATGGTCGCGGTGACCCGTTGACGAATCAACTCGTCGGCAATCTTCGCGCCGACTTCTTCCTTGGCTTCATCATTGAATTCGATGAGTTCGAATTTCTGGCCACCGATACCACCGACCTGATTGATTTCGTCGATCGCTAGCCGGATTCCATTGCCCATGCTCAGGCTGATTGGTGCGGAGCCACCCGTGAACGGGCCTGAAACTCCGATGTGGATCGTCTGAAACGGACCGATCTGGGCTTGCGCCGAAGAGATCAGACAACTTGGCAGCAAGACTGCACCGAATACCATCGAAAGTCACATCACCGAGATCTCCGCTGCTATCGTCAATCTCGAAATTCTAAAGTGGCTTTGGTAAGCCGAAACAAAAAGAATGTGACCTGTTGGTTTTCTGCGCAAATGGTGCCAGGCATGGGTATGGGCGTTTGCGCAAACAACAAGTGTTAACGCGCTTACTGGTTTGCCTCCCGTCCTGTCCGGTGATCCCGTCTTACCGCACTACCGGCCGGCCAAAAAACGGGTAGTTCGGATCGTTATACCCCACCGTCGATGCATGTCCCGGTGTCACCAGTGCATCGACAAATGCTTCTTCCTGCGCCGAAATCACGACCTCGACTGCCGGGTAATAGTCTTCCAATTGTGCCAGCGTGCGCGGTCCGGCGATGACCGACGAAATGATCGGATTGGCCAGTACCCAGGCGGTGGCGAACTGGCCGGGAGAAATGCCACGCGCTTCGGCCAGCGTCTTGACCTGCTGGGCGATGAGCAAGGAGTCTTCGTGGAATTCGGTATCGAGCATGCGCTTGTCGCCACGGCCGGCACGGCTGTCGGCGGCCGGTTGCTGACCGGGCGGATATTTGCCGGTCAGCACACCACGGGCGATCGGGCTGTACGGCACGACGCCGATGCCGTGGTGTGCACAGACCGGCAGGATCTCGACTTCCGGACCACGCTTGAGCAAGTTGTAATACGGCTGGCACACGACCGGTTGCGCGACACCGAGCAAGCCGCACCAGCGCATCACTTCGCCAATGCGCCAGCCGCTGAAATTGGACAGACCAAACGACTGTATCTTGCCGCTGCGGATCAGGTCGCCGAGGGTCCGCACGACTTCTTCGAGGTTCAGATCGTGGAAGTCACGGTGCAGGTACAGGATGTCGATGTAGTCGGTGCCCAGGCGCTTGAGACAGCTATCAACTTCTTGCAGTATCCATTTACGAGAGTAGTGCAACGGGTCGCGTTGTGCTGCTGCTTTTCCCACCGTCATCGAATTACCAACCTTGGTTGCGAGTACCCAATGATGGCGTTCGCCAGCGAGTACTTTGCCGACCATTTCTTCGGAACGGCCCTTGCTGTAGACATCGGCGGTGTCGATGAAATTGATGCCATGCTCGCGTGCCGACGCGACGATGCGGGTGGCTTCAGCCAGCTCTGTCTGGTCGCCAAACATCATCGTGCCGAGACACAGAGCGGAGACTTTCAGGTTGCTGTTGCCGAGTCGTCGATATTGCATGGGGTGATTCCTTTCGAATGAGGTGATCCGGGCCTGACCGGCATTTTCAAATTTGGTGTTGATGGTCGCGCATTTGACCTCTCCGGGCAGCAAGTTCCTGACAGGATGTGGGTCTCCGTGCAGAATGAATTTACACCAATTTGATGCGGGGTTCAGGTGGGGGGCCGGCCGACCTGTTCCGGTTATCCAGACATTCGGTGCAATGCCCTTCGGGTATTGCACCCTACACCAAGTCGAGCTCGGTAGGGTGTAGTACCCACAACCGGACATTTCCAGTTTGCTCCAACAGACCTCCCGTTGCCCGACGCCTCCGAAATGAAGCGGATGATGAAACTGCAGAAAAGGTTTTTGCGACAGCACACTCCGTGCAGTGCGCGTTACGCGCTGGAACTGGCCCCGGTGTTCTATCGCAAGGAGCGACAGCGGGCACACGGATAATTTCATTGATGGCAAGCAACCCTACACAGGAGAGTTTTTGCTATTATTCGTTGTTACTGAAAATCACCTTGTAGAAGGTGGTCGTCAATAATAAAAGGGCTTAGTTAAAAGCCAGGGACCGTGCGTTGCAAGCTGTTGCCATACTGCTGAACATGGCTTACAAACTGCTTCGCCGCTACTTTATGCAACTCTTAGCTGGTATATACTCCACGGTATGAAAAAAAACCCAACTCCTGTAGCAACTAAGCCAAAGGTGCCAGCTGCTACCAAGAAGCGTACCAAGGATGTTGCAGTTGATGTCAATGCGTTCGATGACATCCGCGATGCAGTATCCAAGCTTAAGCGCGAGCGCATCATTTCAACGGCGGTGGAGCTGTTTCACCAGAACGGCCTGAGCAAGACCACGCTCGAAGCCGTTGCCGAAAAAATGAACTTCACCAAGCCTTTCATTTACTCGCATTTCAAGTCCAAGGACGAGCTGCTATCCGAGATTTGTTCACGCGGCATCCGCGCCTCGCTTGATGCGTTGAACCGGGTGGCCGAGTCGGATGCATCGCCGACCGAAAAAATGCGTGTGCTGGCCAATGACTTCATGCTGGCCGTGCTCGAAAATCAGGGCCACATCGCAATTTATAATCGCGAAGAAAAACAACTGTCCGCCGAAAGCCGTGAAGCGATCAACCATTTACGGCGCGAATTTGACCGCAAGTTTGTTGCGCTGATCAACGAAGGCGTAGCGACCGGCGAATTCACGGTTGATGATGTCGAGCTGGCCGCCTTGGCCATCGGTGGCATCGTCAGTTGGTCGTACGTCTGGTATCGACCCAACGGTCGCCTGAGCAAGGACGAAGCCGCTGAAAAAATCGCCGACCTCGTGCTGGCGATGGTTCAGGCCAAACCGGTCAAGCGCAAACGCGCGATTGCCAAGTCGGCCTGAAGTAGTTGATGTGAAGGAAACGCCGCTGATTGCGGCGTTTTTTTTTGGTGCGCCCAGCATGGGCGCACTCTTGGAGGTGCAAGTCCTCCCGTAAGCTGACCACAGCGAGCGAAGTGAAGCGCAACTGCGTGAGGGCGACCGAGCGTGGAAAGGAAGCGTGGAGCGAAACCGCGAGCCGATGTACAAGAACCGGATAGAAGGCGTTGCCGATCAGGGCGAGTGGGCCAAAAACCGCGAAGCTCTTGTGGTCAAGGATGAGGCAGCGTAAATCCTGCGGTTGTGCGGTGAAGGAGTGCGTTCTTACCTGGGGAGATCTCGCCTCGTGCCTGAAAGGGCGACGGTGGAAGCCGGAGCGAGAAGTCAGCAGAGGTCGTAGTAGCCGCAAGATGGGCGAAGGACCGAACGAGAAGGAGTGTTAAACCACCATGTCGATGGGGAAAGCATTGCATCAGATGCCCGCGCGAGCGGGGCGGATCACGGTAGGGGACGGTGAAGCTGTCTCTGGCGTGCTCAGTGATGAAGCTCGTCCCACGCGGCCTGGCACGGTGAGCGCAGGGCAAGGCTTGCTTGCGCAAGTGCTTGCGAGAGAGAACATGCAACGCGCGTGGAAACGCGTGAAGGCGAACAAAGGTGCAGCAGGCGTGGACGGCATGGACATCGCCGCGACCGGCCGCTATCTGGTAACCGCATTGCCGAACATCAGAGCACAGCTGATGGCAGGCACGTACCGGCCCAGTCCGGTGCGTCGCGTCGGCATTCCCAAGCCCGATGGCAGCGAACGTGAATTGGGGATACCCACCGTGGTGGACAGGCTGATCCAGCAAGCCGTTTTGCAAGTGCTGCAACCGCTGATCGATCCAACTTTTAGTCAACACAGTCACGGATTTCGTCCGGGTCGTCGTGCGCATGATGCGGTGCTCGAAGCACAGCAATACGTGGAGGACGGAAACCGGGTCGTGGTGGATGTAGAC
>CANFED010000020.1 GCA_947445995.1 Oxalobacteraceae bacterium
ACGGGAGGCGGCGAGCCGGCAACTTACCACGGACTTACCGCAGACATAAAAAAACGGGCTAGTGCTTTAGGCACTAACCCGTTGATCTTCTTACTGTATTACTGGTGCGGCTGGCAGGAATCGAACCCACGACCCCTTGGTTCGTAGCCAAGTACTCTATCCAGCTGAGCTACAGCCGCGCAGAACCGAACTATAGCCGACCTCACTTCTTTTTGGAAGTCCTGAGGCGGGAAACTTGCTCTTTTTTTGTCGGCGCTCCCGCACCATTCAAAAAATCACTGTCTTACAAGCCAATACTTGCATCGTGTGATCGCCCTCAATCGAACGAAATTTACAGGGTCAGCCCATTGACGCCAAAAAATCCTGCAAACAGGCGTCGACTCAGTTCGACAATAAACTGCAAATGTTTGAGTAGCGGAACAATTAACGAATCAGAATTCAAAAAAACTTATGCTAGAGTTCCTCTGGTTCGCGCCGCATTGCTCAATATCATTACACCAAGGTATCGTGATTAGGCCGATCCACTGCTGATCTGCCGTCGAATACGTAGGTCGTCCGTTTTCACCCACTATGACACCCGTCCGCCCTTGCCCAATGAATTCACTTTCCTCTGCAACAACGCGACTCATGATGCTCGGTTTCGTATTTGCAACAACGACAACTGCAGCAGCTTCACTAACCGTCCAGGTAGAAGCCAGCAACAGTGCAGCGGCGGCCGATGCAGTGGTCTACCTGGAATCCGCATCCGGACAACCATTGCCGAAGGTGGGGCGTCCAGCCCAAATCGAACAAAAAGGTCGGGCATTCATCCCGACAGTGACGGTCATACAATCGGGCGCATCGATTTCGTTTCCAAACAATGACACGGTGCGGCATCAAGTCTATTCATTCTCGCCGACCAAAGTATTCGAATTAAAACTGTATTCGGGAGCCGGGGGTGAGCCGCTCCTGTTTGACAAACCCGGCACGGTCGTTATTGGATGCAACATCCATGACAAGATGTCGGCCTATATTCAGGTGGTCGATACGCCTTACTTTGCGAAAACCGACAACACCGGAAAAGCAGTCATTGACAATTTACCTTCAGGGAAATACAACCTGAAGGTCTGGTACCGAACAATTCCAGCAGGTACCCCGATTCCGGAACAAGCCATTTCGTTCGCCGGCACTGATGCCACGACTTCATTTTCGTTGAACAAGAAATAGGAGTTTCATGCGCTTGCGCAGTCTTGAAAGCAGGATAGTCGCGCTGTTCCTGGTGCTCGTTCTCATTGTGCAGTTGGCCGGATTCATTGCGATTCGTACAGGCATTAATGAAAATGCCCGCAAATCGGTTGCCAATGAGCTGGTGATCGGAGAGCGAGTTTTTCTTCGCCTGATGCAACAGAATGCGGACAATCTGGTCACCGGCGCGCGCGTGCTCGCGCTCGATTACGGGTTCCGTCAGGCAGTCGGCAGCGATGACAATGAAACCATTACGTCCGTTCTGGAAAATCACGGCGCAAGAATTGGTGCAACGTTGACCATGCTTATTGGCATCGACCGTGAAATCAAAGCCACCACAGCGACCATGACCAGTGAGGGATTCAAGAAATCCATCTTGGCACTGGTCGAGGAAGCTGACCGCACCGGCAGCGCCAACGGCGTTCGACTAGTCGGTGATGAGCCTTACCAGATCGTCGTGATTCCGGTGAAAGCGCCCCAGACCATCGGCTGGGTGGCGATGGCATTTCCGATTGATCAGCGACTGATCAATGACATGCATGAATTGTCTTCGCTGCAGGTCGCCATCATGAGTCGCAATCAAGCCGGTACCTGGACTACCAAAGAATCAACCTTCACGACCAGCGGCGCGGCAGACCTCAACGAGCGCTTGCAGGATTTTCCGCCTGCCCCAGCCAACTTTGGTGTCCTCCAACTGACGGGAAACCAATATAGTTATCGAAACAGGGTACTTGCCGCCAACGAGGAGCATGTCGCGAACGTCGTCCTGCTGCAATCAATCAATGCGGCCGTCGCACCCTATGACCGGTTACAACTGACGCTGCTGATATTGACCGCCCTCTGTACCTTGCTGGCCGTTATCTTCAGCAAGGTGGCCGCAAGGCGTATCACCGGCCCGCTGCGCAAACTGACAGAGATTGCCAGGCAACTGGGCAAAGGAGATTACGAAGGACGGCTAGAAATCCGTCGCAAGGATGAAATCGGCGAACTGGCACGGGCATTCGATAGCATGCGCGACGATATCTCCCGGCGCGAATTCGAAACCAACCGGCTAGCCTACTGGGATACGCTGACTAACCTGCCTAACCGTCCGCAATTCGTCAAGCTCATCAGTGCAGCAGTCGAACAGGCGGACAAGGCAGGCGGACATTGCTACGTGCTGATACTGAACCTGGACCGCTTCAAGAACGTCAATGATGTACTAGGCCATCAGGTCGGCGATGAATTGTTGCGCAAAGTTGCCGAGCGTCTGAAAGAACAACTCGACGGCGGCATAGGCCAAGTGGCACGCCTGGACGGCGACGAGTTTGCGATTGTGCTGCCATTGACCAACCTGCGCGCCAGCCAGCTGGTGGCAGACAAAATTCTGACATCGCTAGAACAGCCTATCTCGCTCGATGACCAGACCGTCGACCTCGGTGCCGGCATCGGCATTGCCGGCTTCCCCGAGCATGGTACCGACGCAGAATCGTTATTGAGCCACGCCGAAATTGCCATGTATGCCGCCAAGAAAAGTGGCAACGAAGCCGTGGTCTACCATCCGGCGATCGACAAGAGCAGCGACCAGAACCTGTCATTGCTGAGCGAACTGCGGCGCGCCATCGAGGGCAATGAATTCCGCTTGCAAATGCAACCGAAGATTTTGCTCGGCTCGGGCGAGGTGGTCGGGGCGGAAGCATTGATTCGCTGGATTCATCCCGAGCGCGGCATGATTTTTCCGGATGATTTCATCCCGTTCGCTGAAAAATCCGGGTTTATCCGAATCATGACGTTGTGGGTACTGGAACAGTCAGCGGCACTCTGCAGTCAATTGATTGCGCGCGGCATGCCTCTCAAAATCTCCGTCAACCTGTCGACCCGCGATCTGCTCGATCAGGATTTACCTCACAAATTTGCCGCGATCTTGCAACGCCATCAGGTGACGCCGCAATCGTTTTGTCTCGAAATTACCGAGAGTGCCATCATGGACGATCCAGTACGGGCGTTGCACACGCTAGAACGCTTGCATGCAATGAATGTCGAGCTATCGATCGATGACTTCGGTACCGGTTATTCGTCACTGGCTTATCTGAAACGCCTGCCTGTCGATGAACTGAAGATCGACAAGTCCTTCGTGATGAACATGGAACACGATAGCGATGATGCCCAGATCGTGCGCTCGACCATCGACCTTGGTCACAACATGGGACTGCGCGTCGTCGCAGAAGGAATCGAGAGCAAGGAAGCCTGGAACTTGCTCGATGCGATGGGTTGCGACCAGGGTCAAGGTTACCTGATTAGCAGGCCGATGCCAGCCGAAATGCTGGCTGACTGGATCGAACGATGGGTGCCATCCAGCCGAAGCGTCATACCGATTAATGCCACCAGCGAGGAGCATTGAGTTGATACCGTCGCAGTCCGTCAGGAACGACGAGCATTGGCTGACTGTCGCCATGCAGGAAAGCTTTGACGAGATCAGCCTGCTCGGCGCGGAGGATTTTGATTTCCTCGTAGTCAATCAGTCTGCACAAAGCAACCTCCAGTACAGTGCAACGGAGCTCGCTCGCATGCACTTGTGCGATATCGCTCCCGAACTCGACGTTGACACAATGACGAGATTGCTGGCGCAACTCCGCACCGGCAAGCGCGGCGTGGTCACCATCGAGACGACGCTGCTGCGCAAGGATGGCTACTTCTATCCTGGAAACGTACGATTTTCACTGTGCCGCCATGAAGAAAAGCGAGCAGTACTGATGATCTGCAAAGATCAGAGCGCGGCGCAGGCATCGGCGACAGCGCTCGGCCTTATCGAGGCCCGCTTTCGCGCCATTGTGTCGAATACCCCTGGCCTGGTCTATCAATTCCGGTTAATGCCAGACAACACGATGGCGTTTCCGTACCTGAGCGATGCCTGCCATGCCCTGCTTGGTGTGAGTCCGGAACGCTTGCACGCTGATCCGGGCCAGTTCATCGAGTTGATCCTGCCCGAAGACAGGGCTGCCTACCTGGCATCAATGCAGGCCTCTGCGGATGACACACGGAGCTGGAACTGGGATGGTCGGCTCTGGATAGAGGAGTGGAAAGACATCAAATGGATCAATCTGCGTGCGATGCCGCGCGCGCGGCCTGATGGCAGCATACAGTGGGAGGGCATCATGACCAACATCACCCAAAGCAAGCTCGAGCAGACAGAAATCAAGCGTTCACGAGCGCAACTGGCGGAGTTGTCGGCACACGTTGAACGCGTCAAGGAAGAAGAACGAACCCGCATTGCCCGTGAAATACATGACGACCTTGGCGGCAACCTGACTGCCATCAAGATGGCTCTGGCGTTACTGAAACGCCGCTTGCCGGACGACCCAAGCCTGGCCGACAAGGCCGATTACGTCGACTCGCTGGTCGACCGGACAATTGAGTCGATCCATCGTATTTCCGTTGACCTGCGACCCAGCATCCTCGATTTCGGCATCGTTGCTGCCATCGAATGGCAAGCGGGCGAATTCGAAAAACAACTTGGTATTCCATGCCGTGTCGTCAGCAGCGACACCGACATCGACCTGCCGCCGGAACAGTCGAGTGCCTTGTTCCGGATATTTCAGGAGTCGCTCAACAATATCAGCAAGCATGCCGATGCCAGCAGCGTTCAGGTGCACCTGCTACGCAACCAGCGTGGCATCCGAATGGAAATCAGCGACAATGGCAAGGGAATCGCGGTACGTGACCGGCAAAAGCCGGCCTCGTTCGGTATCCGCGGAATGATTGAACGCGCCAAGGCGCTCGGCGGCAGTCTGTCCGTCAGCAATTTGTCGAAAGGCGGCAGCATGGTGGCAATCCGCATTCCGTTGCCGGCCTCAACGGCATCATCAATGAACGACATAACGCAGGCAAAGAAAAAGCCAGCCCATGAATAAGAAAGAATTGATCCGGGTACTCATCGCGGACGACCACGCCATTGTGCGCGAGGGCCTCAAGCAGATCCTGGCGGATACCAAGGACATCGTCGTCGCCGGTGCGGCCGAAAATGGTCTGGATGCAATCAAGCTGGCACGTGCCGGGGAAGCCGATGTGCTGCTGCTTGATATATCGATGCCTGATCGCAGCGGCATCGAGGTGCTCAAGCAGATCCGCAAGGAATATCCAGCCATCGCCGTCCTGATGCTATCGATGCACCGTGAAGACCAGTACGCCATCCGGTCTCTGAAAGCAGGTGCCTCCGGTTACCTGAACAAGCAAAGTGCCCCGGCCGAGCTGGTCAATGCAATTCGCCAGGTGGCATCCGGACGCAAATACATCAGCACCGAACTGGCACAGGAGCTGGCCAATCAGGTGGGCGACGACCGCGAGATCCCGGCCCACGAAACCCTGTCGGATCGTGAATACCAGACGCTGACGATGATAGCGTCCGGCAAAACGGTGACGGATATTGCCAACGAACTTGTCCTGTCAGTCAAAACCATCAGCATGTACCGTTCGCGCCTGTTGCAAAAAATGAAGTTGCGTCACAACGCGGAGCTGACCCACTATGCGATCAGGAACCATCTGGTTGATTGATGAATCCGCACTTCGACACATGCCAGGACACAACAAAATAACCAATAATCAATCCGATTAAAACCTTTACTCGGTGTAGTATCGTGACTCACTGTCATGACTTTCGAGCAGGATTGGCCACATGAAATCAAAAGACGTCGCAGCGAGCTCCACGCAAAATCCTACTGAACTGGCTCGTGAAACGTTTCGCCAATTGGCAGTGCGCAAGATGGTGCCGACTCCCGATGCCTATCGACTCGTCTACGAAGAAATTGCCGGTACCAGCGCCGCGACGAGTGCCGAACATACCCTGATTCAATTTGCCAACGCGTTGCTCGTACTTAGCACCGAACTCGATGACATCAACGGTTTTGGCAAACGCCTCCAGCTTGCCGCCAGCGCTCGCGACTGGAACGCGTATTCCACGGCGCTCTCCGAGCTGATAGTTGCGCACCTGACGAGTCTTGCCTCCCAACCACCGAGTATGCAACCGACACCCGTCGCCGCTCCGGCACCCGACGAGCATCAACCGCGCGCGCTGCGTGATCTGCTCTCGCGCACGCTATTGCTGGCCGTTGCCGCCCTGCTCGGCAAGGCACCGGAACTGGCGGACGAAGCCGAGTCGCTCGGACGTTCGGTCAAGGAAGCACTGACCGATGACAGTCTCGATGAGGTGGGAACCCGGCTGCGGCAACTCTGCTTCAAGATCGAAATGCGCGCCGGTGACGTCGCTGAAGAACAGGAACTGCTGCTGCGCCTGTTCAAGCTGTTGCTCGACAATGTCAGCGAACTGACTGAAGAAGACAGCTGGCTGCATGGCCAGGTCGAAAGCGTGCAAAACCTGCTGTCGGGACCGATCAATCATCATGCGCTGCAAGATGCGACGCGCGACATGAAGGACGTGATCTACAAGCAAGGCACACTCAAGCACAGCCTGACCGAAGCCAAGGTCACCGTCAAAAACATGATGATCACCTTCATCGATCGCCTCGGCGCACTGGCCGCCAGCACCGGCGACTATCACGAAAAGATCGAGGCCTATTCGCAAAAAATCAGCCAGGCCAGCGACATCGCTACCCTCAATGCCATCCTCGATGACGTGATGCGCGACACGCGCCAGGCACAATTCGATACGCTGCAGTCACGTGAAGACATGATCGTCGTGCGCCAGGCTGCCGAAGCGGCTCAACAGCGTATCCACGAACTTGAGGTCACGCTGGCAGAGATGAGCGATCTGGTTCGGGAAGACCAGCTGACCGGCAGCTTGAACCGCCGCGGCCTCGACGATGTCTTCGATCGCGAACTGGCGCGTGCCGACCGGCGCAAATCGTCACTGTGCATCGCCATGCTCGATCTTGACGACTTCAAACGTCTCAACGATACCCACGGCCACGTCGCCGGTGACGAAGCACTGGTGTATCTGGTGCGCGTGATCAAGGACACGCTGCGCACGATGGATGTGCTGGCGCGTTTTGGCGGAGAAGAGTTCCTGATCCTGCTGCCCGACACCTCGATCGAAGAAGCTACCCGGACCGTGACCCGCCTGCAGCGCGAACTCACGAAGCGCATTTTCATGCATAACAACGAGCGTATCCTGATCACCTTCAGCGCTGGCGTGGCACGGCGCAATGGAGCCGAAGACAAAATCGGATTGCTCAAGCGTGCCGATACTGCGCTGTACCAGGCAAAACGGGCCGGCAAGAATCGCGTCGTCAGCGCCGACTGATCTCGTTGCTGCTCAGTTCGCGCCATCTCCTGCCTGGTTCACCGGGGCGTCTGCCCTCCCCCGCCGCATTCATCACTCGCTAGTATTACGCACACCATTACTGACAATTCGTCTGCGCACTGGAAAGCTCCCTGACACCACACTGCCGTTGTCACGACATGCGGCCTTGTGCCGTCAATGAAGCCACCAGGGGAACGACCATGCCTACGCTCGATTTCTTTTTTTCCAACGTCAAGTTGCCCACGCTGTCCGAGGTGGCGCATGCCCTGATCAAAACGCTCAATGACGATAACAGTTCCGTGCAGCAGGTCAGTGACCTCATCGCCCGCGATCCGGCGATGACGGCCAAGCTGCTGCGCCTGGCCAACAGCGCCGCGTTTGGTTTGCCGCGCGGCGTCAGTTCGATCGATGATGCGATTTCGCTGGTCGGCATGAGCAAAGTCCGGACGCTCTCGATGGCATCCTGCCTGTGCGACTCCTTTCCCTTGCTGCCAGGCCTTGATCCGCGTGAATTCTGGAGCACCAGCATGGCGACTGCCGGCTACGCGCAGTGGATGGCCAAAGGCATCGGTGCCGATTCGCAGCAAGCCTGGCTGACCGGCATGATGTTGAGACTGGGCGAATTGCTCATCGGTCAGGCCGATCCCATCGTTCTGAAAGAAATTGAAAAAATGCCGCATCTTCCCGGCGGTCGCTGGGAACGTGAAAAAAACCTGTCCGGCTTTTCCGAAGGACAGATCACGGGGGAACTGGCACGTCGCTGGAACTTCCCTGCCGAAGTAGTGACGGCGCTGCAGCAATCGTTCGATCCGTTGTCGCACCGGCCGTTTTCACGGCTTGCGGCGATTGTTCACCTGTCGGGATTGCTGGCAGATACACCGCATGCGACCGTCGAAGCGCTCGATGATTTGCCCGAAGACCTGGTCCATGCCTTGTTGATGGACGGCGAATGGTTGCATGCCAAATTCCCCAATGAAGACACCTTCATCCGCATGCAATAAACCGCCAGCCAGCAAGGTCAGGCCAGCGGGGCCAGCAACCCGAGCAAATCGTCGGCATCGAACTTGGCTGAAAAAGCCGCATCGTTGCCGAGCACGCCCTCGGCCAGCGCCGCCTTGCGCGCCTGCAAAGCCAGAATGCGCTCTTCAATGCTGCCCTCGACGACCAGCTTGTAGACCAGCACCGTCTGGGTCTGACCGATGCGGTGGGCGCGCGCCGTCGCTTGCTCCTCGACGGCCGGATTCCACCACGGATCGAGATGGATCACGGTGTCAGCCGCCGTCAGGTTCAGGCCGACACCGCCCGCCTTGAGACTGACCAGCAGAATCGGCACCTGCAGATTCTGGAATTGTGCAACGACCGTGCCGCGCTGCGCCGTGGGCGTCTTGCCTGTCAGCGACAGCCAAGGCAACTCCAGTGCATCAAGCTCGACTTCGACCAGCGCCAGCAATTCGGTGAACTGCGAAAACACCAGCATGCGCCGCCCTTCGGCCACCAGTCCCGGCAACAGGTCACGCAACAAGGCTATCTTGGCGCGCTCCATCGTCGGTGCCATCGCCGGACCTTTCAGCAAGTACGGATCGCAGCACACCTGGCGCAACTTGAGTAACGCATCGAGGATGGAAATCTGCGCGTTGCGAAAGCCCTTGCGGGCCAGCACCCTGCGCACCTGTTCGTCGCACGCCACCCGCACGCTTTCGTACAGGTCGCGCTGATGTCCCTGCAATTGCACGCGCTTGATGATGTCGATGCGCGGCGGCAGTTCGGTGGCGACGTCGCTCTTGCGTCGCCGCAGGATAAACGGGCGCACGCGCTGCGCCAGCAACCGGGCTCGCACGGTCTCGCCATTGACTTCGATGGGCTTGCGCCAAAGGCGCTGGAAACTGCGCTGGTCGCCCAGAAAACCCGGCAGTAGAAAATCAAACTGGGTCCAGAGTTCACCGAGATGATTTTCCAGCGGTGTGCCGGTGATGCACAGGCGATGCCGTGCCTGCAAGCGACGGATCGCGTTGGCACTGCGTCCGGCCGGATTCTTGACGCTTTGCGCTTCATCGAGGATCAGCAAATGAAAGCGCTGCACCCGCAAGCGATCAAGGTCACGCCACACCAGCGGATAGGTGGTCAGCACGATGTCGTAATCCGCCATCAGCAAAAAACCGCTATCACGCTGCGTGCCTTGCAAGGTCAGCACACGCAGGTCCGGTGCCATGCGCTGCGCCTCGGCTTGCCAGTTGAACAGCAAGGACGTCGGCAACACCACCAGCGCCGGACAATCGAGCCGGCCGGCCTGCTTTTCGATCAACAGATGGGCCAGCGCCTGCGCCGTTTTTCCAAGCCCCATGTCATCGGCCAGGATGCCGGCGAGGTCATGCGCACGCAGATATTGCAGCCATGCGACGCCATGCAATTGGTAGGGCCGCAGCGTCACACCCATTCCGGCTGGCGCGACCACCGGCTGCACGCCGCCGACCGCCGACAAGCGCTGTGCCAGCTCCTGCAACCCAGCCTGACCTTGCAATTGCCATTGACCGTGCGGACCGGCACGTTCGGCTTGCGAGGCCAGCAGGCTGATGCGCAATTGCTCCAGCCGTTCGGCATCCCATGACGACAGCGACAACGGACCGTCCTTGCGACGCGGGTCTGTCAGCAAATCCAGCATGCTGGTGACGATGGCCTTGAGCGGTGCCGCGAACGCATCGATGCGCTTGCCACCGGGTGCACGCAACCGGATCACTGCCGCATCATCGATCTGCGCAATCAGTCCGGCATTGAGCCAGCGCCGGTCTTGCTTGAGCAATAGCGCCAGCATCGGCACCAGATCAAGCAGTTGACCATTGATCTCGATGCCCAGCGACAGCAACCACGAACCGGCGTTAGCCGGCCCGCCCAGCGCGACAACACCATTGGCGCGCCGTCGTAACGGCGCAGCAACCTCTTTGCCCAGCACCTCGCCGTTCGCCGGATTGACCACCAGATGCCACGCATCGACGGCCATGCTCTCGTGCGCAAAACCCGGCAGCACCACGACGCGCCAGCCCAGCTCCTGCAGATCGGGCAATTGCTCGGCCCAGAAATCGCCAAAGAATTCTTCCTGCAGCAAGCTCCACAACGGCTGGCCGGCCGGCAGCACACTGTCGCTGCGCCATTGCAATGACTTGGCCGGCAGCGGATGAAAACCCAATTCCAGGATACGGTCCAGCGCATCGGCCTCGGCATCCAGGTCGCGCATCAGCGCCACGTGCTGGCCGGTCTCGTCGAGCACCGCCGGCATGCCGGCAGGACGACGGTTGAGCAGTCCGGTCGGCGCGGCAACCTGCCAGCGCAAGCCAGACGCCGTCGCATAAGTCCAGTCAATCTGCGCCACGGTCACGTTCCCGCCGCGTGGTCCGAATAATCCGGACGGCCGCATCCCGAGCAAGCCGTCGCCGCGGGTCAGCGTTTGCAAGGTCAGCCGGGGACGAAAAGTGCCGGCAACCGCGTGCGCTTCAGTCATCGGCCTTGAAACAGACCGACAAGGTGCCGAGTGCACCGTAACGGATGTGTACTTCGGAGGCCATTGCCAACGGCAAGCTGCCGGCGTACGAACCAGTAATCACCACCTGCCCTGCGCGCAAACCGTCGCCCTGACTGCGCAGGTACTCGGCCAGCCAGTACAGCGGCAAGCGCGGATTGCCGTCGGGATGGCGGCCTTGCAGCAGAGCGTTGGCGCTGCCGACCTGCAAAGCCAGCTCGCCGCAATCCGCATCGTCGTCAACGATCGGGCCGATGAATAGCCCCTGGTTGACCAGCCCGTCGGCAAGATTGTCGAGGAAACTGACCGCGTGATGATCGGTGTAACGGCTCTCGAGTAATTCGAGTGCGAGATGCGTGCGGGCGATGGCGCTATCGACATCGGTCGGCGTGTACGGCTGATCGCGTGCCGGCAAGTCGCGGGCAAGTACATACGCCAGCTCCGGCTCGACGCGCAGGATGCCATCGCGCACCCGCACCGGACAGGGACTTGCCGTGTGAATCGTGTCCCGGTAAATCGGTGCCAGCACCCGTTTTCCGGGTGACGGCAATGCACATTTCCAGCCGCCGATTTTGGCAGCTAGCTGTCGGGTGACTGCGCGCTGGATTGCCAGCGCAGAAGCGAGATTCGTCGGACGACAAGCTTCGGCCAGCGCCGCACCTTGACGCCCGCTGCGGCGGCGCGCCACCAGTTCGGTGGCGGCGAGTTCGATGTTTGCCATCGCGTGCGCGTCAGGAGGACGCATCAGGGCAAGTCCAGCGCAGCGTAAACACGAGCAGCCCCGTAGGCGTCGTTGGCGGCGTACAGCATCTGTGCATCAGTCAGACGCGCATTGGCCCAATTGGACGTCGCCGCCCTTTTTGACTTCAGAAAGCGCCGGTTGAAAAGTACCGCCACCGCCCCTTTGACGCCGATATCCTTGCGATAGCCGCGCGCACGGAATACCGCATTGAGATCAAGCACCGCAGCTGGTGCTACACCGAGTTTGGAGACAATACGCCGGGTATCGTCACCCAGACCGAATCCTGCCTTGACATGCTTGCTGCTAGCCAGCAGCGCGGAGACTTGTCCTGCACAGTCGGGGTCCTGCAACTGGAATACCCAGGCGCGATGCGGCGTAGCCAGCTGGATGATATGGGGGCCATCGGATACCTGGTCCTTGAAAAAGGTAGGGCGGGATTCGGTATCGAAGCCCCAGACTGCGCTGTCGATCAGCTCGGCACATGCCTCGCGGGCCTGGCCGGCGCTGCGCACGATCACGATCTGGTCCAGCCCGAGACGGTCAAAAGGGGTGAGCAAGGCAATGTCATCCTTGCTCGGAATGGGGAGGGGTTCGCGAGGTGTCGTCATAAGCGGATCAGGATACCTCCTCGCGTATAATCGCGCCCTTCATTCCACTGTATGCGCCGCAAGCGTTCCCGACTCGCCATGAGAAAAATTTTCCCACTGACCCAAGAAGGTCTTCACCGCGATCGCGTGCTCGACGCCGTGAAACACGACATCCGCAAGTACATCAAGCGCGAACAGCGCCGCGAACTACCTGACGGCGTTGACTTCATTGATTTTGATTGCCGTATCGGCGCGACCAAGGATGCGGCGAAATCGGTCCACCTGTCTGCATTGACGGCACAACTCGATGAAGTCGCGAACGCAGGCGCGACCGAAGCCTACGTCGAGATCCTGGCCAAGCCGGGATTTCGCCAGGCGCGTGCGCCCGGTGATCGCTCCAAGTAAAACGGTTTCACATCTTCTGCACTGCCCTGCCTGCCCCATAAGCGCTAAAGTTCTTGGAAAGTGCATTCGCGTGGGCACGATGACCCTGTGCCCACCCTACAGTCAACGGGTAGGGTGGGCACGGCCTTTTGTGCCCACGCGTGCGCACCAAAAACCATTGTCAAGTCCAACCGTTTTCTGGTGCATTCGCGTGAGCACGATGAACCTGTGCCCACCCTACAGTCAACGTTAGCGCCTATGGGGCGCTCCCCAGCCAGTGACCATCGCCATGCCCGCTAATCAGGTCGGCGCTTGCCAACCCAATTTGGCTGCACGATTCAGGCCGCAGGTTCCACCCCAACCATCCACGACACGCCAAAGCGGTCGATCAGCATGCCGTAGTGCGGTGACCAGAACGTTTTGGACAGCGGCATCGTCACTTGTCCACCGTCACCTAACGCAGCGAATACCCGCTCGGCCTCGGCTTCGTCGGGCACCCCGACCGACAGCGAGAATCCCTGGAAGCCATGCGGCCCCGGACAGGGGCTGTCTGACGCCATGACCGTACTGGTTCCTATATGAAAAGCCGCGTGCAAGATCTTGTCGTCGTAGTGCGGTGGCACCGTGCCGGGCGGCATGGGTTCGGGACTGTCCTTGTAGTGCATCATCATCGATACTTCGACGCCGAGCGCCTTGCGATAGAACGTGAGCGCGTCTCCGCAATTGCCATTAAAAAATAAATAGGGCTGGATATGCATCACTCTTCCTTTCCGAAAAATGTCATCGCGGGCTGCATGACCATCGCCTATTTTTTCGGATTTCCCATTTACCGGTTCTGATCAAACGCAGATCAACGCAACATAGCCGTTCATTCAGACGCCCCGCCAGCCGCTTTGACCGTTCGCCGCCGGGCAACCACCCGCGCCTTGGCCGGCAACGCGATGCGTTCGACTGACTGACTGTCTGCCGCGATGAACGCTTCCATCGCCATCGACAAATCGGCAAACAGTTGCGTACCGAAAGCGCGCTCGATCTCGCGGTATTGCGCCTCGACCAGCGGTGCCAGTTCGGCCATCAACTGGTCACCTTTTTTTGCCAGCTGCACCAGCACGCGGCGCTGGTCACCCTCGATCCGGCTGCGCCGGATCAGTTGCATATCTTCCATGCGGGCCAGCACGCCGGCCATGCTGGGACTCAATATCTGGCATAGCGTGCAAATTTCACGCGGCTCAAGCTGCCCGTGCTCATCGAGCGCACGCAAAATGCGCCATTGCTGTTCGGTCAGGCCGAAGTGATTCAGGATGGGCCGGAAGTGCGCCATCAGGCAATCACGTGCCTTCAGGAATACCTGCGGCAGGTTGCGGTGGGCGATGCGTTTTCTCATTGTGTGCTCCAGATCCGACGGATCGGTTTGATCATGAAATCTCCTGTGGTCAATGCTTGACTCGCTAATATATTAGCAATTAATATCGCTCGCATGTTAGTGAATTTAACCGAGAACCCATCATGATAATCAGAGACCGGCCTTCCGGACTCAAGCTGTTCCTGTTACTGCGCGGCTCAGTGCTGCCGCGCATCCTGCCGACACTGATCATCAATATCGTCATCGCCACGCTGGTGACGATCTCGCACGGTGATCTGTACACCTTGAAGATCACGCTCACGACGATTCCGTTCACGCTGATCGGTTTGCCGATCGCGATTTTTCTGGGCTTTCGCAACAACGCTGCCTATGACCGCTTCTGGGAAGCCCGCAAATTGTGGGGTGAACTGGTGCTGCGTTGTCGCAATTTGTCGCGCCAGTGCCAGAGCCTGATCGACTATCCCGAACCGGCCGTGGCCAGCCTGGGCTTGTCAGACCTGCGGGTACGAATGATTTACCGTGCCATCGTTTTTTCGCACGCGTTGCGCGACCTGTTGCGCAACCAGACGATGACCGCCGAGTTGCAAGCACTGCTGCTCCCCGCCGAATGGGAGCAACTGACGGCAGCCCGCAACAAGCCGGACTTCCTGATGCTGCGCATGGGGCAGGACTTGCGCGCCAGCCTCAAGGAAGGCCGCATCGATCCGTGCCTGGCCGTCGCCATCGACGGGACCTTGTCGGCGATGACCGCTGCCTCGGCCTCGTGCGAACGCATCCGCAATACGCCGATCCCGTTTTCGTACACGCTGCTGCTGCACCGTACTGCCTACATCTATTGCTTCCTGCTGCCGTTCGGACTGGTCGATTCGATCGGGTTCATGACACCGTTCGTCGTCGCCGTGGTCGCCTATACGTTCTTCGGGCTCGATGCGCTGGGCGATGAAATCGAAGAGCCGTTCGGCACCGAATCAAATGACTTGCCGCTCGATGCAATTTGCCGCGCCATTGAAATCGACCTGCGTGCATCGCTGCATGACACGACCATTCCGCCACCCCTGATGCCAATTAATTTCTGTCTCACCTGACCTGGAGTCTCCATGCATGACCAGTACCACGACCGCATCCGTTTGCCCGCGCTGCGCGAGCGCATCACGACTGCCGCAGAAGCTGCAGCACTGATCAAGGATGGCATGACCGTCGGCATGAGCGGCTTCACCAAATCGGGTGATGCCAAGGAAGTGCCGCTGGCGATAGCCGAACGGGCCCGTCAGTCGCCTTTCCGGATCACGCTGATGACCGGCGCATCGCTGGGCAACGATGTCGACAAGCTGCTGACCGAAGCGGGTGTGCTGGCCCGACGCATGCCGTTTCAGGCCGACCCGGTCCTGCGCGCCGCCATCAATCGCGGCGAAGTGATGTATGTCGACCAGCACCTGTCGGAGACCGTCGAGATGCTGCGCACCCGCCAGCTCGGTCCGATCGATGTCGCCATCATCGAAGCCATCGCGATCACCGAGACCGGCGCGATCATCCCGTCGACCTCGATCGGCAACAGCGCCAGTTTCGCGATTCTGGCCGACAAGGTCATCGTCGAAATCAACCTGAACCAGTCGCTTGAACTCGAAGGGTTGCACGACATCTTCATCCCCAAGCACCGGCCGCAACGCGAACCGATGCCGCTGATGACGCCGCATGATCGCGTCGGCACCACCGCGATCCACATCCCGCCGGAAAAAATCGTCGCCATTGTCATCACCGAAAAAAACGACAGCTCGTCGACCATCCTGCCGCCGGATGCCGAAACCGATGCGATCGCTGCGCACCTGGTCAATTTTTTCAAGGAAGAAGTCCGGCTTGGCCGGCTTACCAACAGTCTGCTGCCTTTGCAGGCCGGCATCGGCACCATCGCCAACGCCGTCATGACCGGCTTTATCGACAGCCCTTTCGAGCACCTGACCATGTATTCGGAGGTGCTGCAGGATTCGACCTTCGACCTGTTCGATGCCGGCAAGCTTGACTTTGCCTCCGGCTCGTCGATCACGCTGTCGGCCGACAAGGGCCAACAGGTCTTTGGCGAACTGGCGCGTTACAAGGAGCGGCTGGTGCTGCGTCCGCAGGAAGTCAGCAACCATCCGGAAATCATCCGCCGGCTCGGCATCATCGCCATCAATACGGCGCTGGAAGCCGACATCTATGGCAACGTCAATTCCACCCACACGCTGGGCACGCATGTGATGAACGGCATCGGCGGTTCCGGTGACTTTGCACGTAATGCCTATCTGGCCGTCTTTGCGACCAAGTCGCTGGCCAAGGATGGCAAGATTTCCAGCATCGTGCCGATGGTGTCGCACGTCGACCATAACGAACATGATGTCGATATCCTCGTCACCGAAGTCGGTCTGGCCGACCTGCGCGGACTGGCACCACGCGAACGCGCCAGAGTCATCATCGACAACTGCGTCGCTGAGCCGTACCGGCAGATGCTCAAGGACTATGTGGCCGAAGCCGCGGAGCGCGGCGGCCACACACCGCATGTCCTGGAAAAAGCGCTGTCATGGCACACACGCTATCGCGACAGCGGCACGATGCTGCTATCACCGGTCACGCTGGCGGCAGCAGCCTGATTGTTTCAATGGCAGATCAGCCGACCATCACTTCGCTGATCTGCATCACCGGCGCGAGGTCGGTGTAGTTCGGAATGTCACCGAGAATTTCGGTGGCGTGCGGACCAAAGCCGGCCTGAAAGCTCTCGATCGAATCACTAAAAATATGACACATGCCGATGTAGGTCGCCGGCGTGCCGGGTGAGCCACCGGACAAACCCTTGTCGACCGTATAGAACTTGCAGGTATCGCCCATGCGCGCCTTCACAAGCGGCATGTGCTTATCACGGTAGTACTCGTGATTGAAACGGGCACCAGGGGTATTGGGGTACATCACGCTAACTTTGATCATGGTTTGTCTCCTGGTTGTCAATTGTTTGTCAATTGTTGTTGACCCGATAAGGCGGGTACAACGAGTGTGCCAGAAATATTTCGGGGATGCCTGTACCATCGCGGCGGCACGCCCACTGATTTCCTTTGCACGCCCTCACCTGAAAAGGACACTCCATGATCAAATTCTATTTTCATCCGTCACCGAACCCGCTCAAAGTTGCCCTCTTCCTTGAAGAAGCCGGCCTGCCTTACGAGACCATTCCCGTCGATACCCGCAAAGGCGAACAGCACCTGCCGGACTTCCTGAAAATCAATCCGAACGCCAAGACACCGGCGCTGGTGGATGGCGATGCAATCGTCTTCGACAGCAACGCGATCCTGCTGTACCTGGCAGAAAAAACCGGCCAGTTCCTGCCGGAGAACACCCCAGCGGCCCGTGCGCAACTGTATTCATGGCTGATGTTTGTGGCCAGCGGTATCGGTCCGTATTCAGGCCAGGCCGTGCATTTCAAGCACTTTGCACCAGAGCCAAAAGACTACGCCGTCAACCGCTACACCTTCGAAGCCGAGCGCCATTACGCCATCCTCGATGCGCAACTGGCAAAGCACCGCTACATGCTGGGCGAGACCTACACACTGGTCGACATGGCCGTCTGGGGCTGGGCGCGTGCACTGCCATTCATCCTCGGCAAAGATGCCTGGGACAAGCTGCCCAATCTCAAGCGCCTGTTCGACGAGATCAATGCCCGTCCGGCAGCACAGCGGGCCGAAGCGCTGAAATCACAATTCACGTTCAAGGCCGAGATGGATGACGACGCGCGCGCGCAGATGTTTCCGCAGAACGCGCGCCTGGCTGGCTGACGCAGGCATGCACCGACCAAGCGGCACCACGTGATCTTCCGATTGCGGCGTCTGCTGCGCCTGCGCAATCTGCTGCGCCTGTTCATCGGCGTGTCCACCACGCTGATGCTGGCGCTGGTATTCGTAGTGTTGTTCGAACCGGGCCTGACCTACCATACCAGTGCGCCGGTGCCGTCAACGCGCTCGCCAGTCTTGCTCGACTTGCTCGGCAGCGCGGTCGAACAAGCACCGCTGGCGCTGGCTGACACGACAATCTACCCGGAAGGCAAACATTTTTACCCGGCCGAACTGGCGCTGATCCGCAGCGCTACGACCTCGATCGAACTGGAAGCCTTTATTTTTCATGCGACACCGGTCGGCCAGCGCTTCGTCGATGCGCTGGCCGATCGGGCGCGTGCCGGCGTCAAGGTACGCGTCGTTGTCGATGCCGTCGGCAGCCTGCCGACGCCCGACCATTTTTTTGACACGCTGCGTGCCGCAGGCGCGCAAGTGGCGTGGTATCAGCCGTTTCGCTGGTACACACTGAAACGCTGGAACAACCGTACGCACCGCGAGTTGCTGATCGTCGATGGCCAGACCGCCTTCATTGGCGGTGCCGGTATCGGTGCGGCCTGGGACACCGGAACCGATGCCTCACCACCGTGGCGCGATCTGATGGTGCGTGTCACCGGCACGCCGGCCCGCGCCTTGCAATCGGTCTTCGCGCAGAGCTGGCTGGAAAGCCACGGCGAAATCCTTGTCGGCCCCGAAATAATACTGGGCAAGATGATCCTGCCCGCCGCCATCCCGATCGACCAGGCGGTCGCCCTGGTGGTCGGCAGCACACCGACAGGCGGTCGCTCGACTCGCGCCCGCACGCTGTTCCAGATCCTGGTGGGCGCAGCACGGCAGGAATTACTGATCACGTCGCCCTACTTCGTGCCGGACCAATCGATGCGCAACGCGCTGCTCGACGCCGCCGCCCGCGGGGTGAAGGTGACGATCATGACCAACGGCACCCACAACAACCACACGATTGCGCGACTGGCCAGCCGGCGCTGGTACGGCGAACTGATCGCCGGCGGCGTGCAGATTCATGAATACCAGCCCGGCATGCTGCATGCAAAAATCATGCTGGTCGATGACCTGTGGTCAGTCGTCGGCTCGACCAATTTCGATAACCGCTCGTTCGGACTGAATAATGAAGTCAATCTGGTGCTGCGAGATGCGACAATCGCGACCGGGCTCAAACGCACGGTCGCCGACTACCTCAATGAAAGCCAGCGGATCACGCTGACCGACTGGGAAGATCGGTCGATTGGCGAGCGGGCGCTGGCCGCGATCGGATCAATCCTGGAACGGCAGGAGTAATACGGCTGGACTAACAGGGCTGGACTACCATCGCCTCGTCACACGAGAGCAAAAATAATACAGGGAAATAACATGCAAGCAATTGACGAGCTGGACGAACACGACGACGAGAACACGCCGTCACGCCAGGAAGCAGCCAAGCGCAGCACGCTGGTCAGCGTCATCGTCAACATCGGCCTGACCATCGGCCAGGTCACCACCGGGATTGTGGCGGGATCAGCAGGACTGATCGCCGACGGTATTCATTCGCTGTCGGATCTGATCGCTGACTTCGTCGTGCTGTTTGCCAATCACCATAGCCAGAAAGCGCCGGATGATGATCATCACTATGGCCACCAGCGTTACGAAAATGCCGCGTCGCTGACACTGGGGCTGCTGCTGCTGGCCGTTGGTGCCGGCATGCTGTGGGGTGCCTTTCACAAGATCGAACAGCCGGGCGTAATCCAGCCAGTCAAGTCGGTCGCGATCTGGGTTGCCCTCGCGGCGCTGCTGGCCAAGGAACTGCTCTTTCGCTACATGCTTAACGTGGCCCAAAAAGTCCGCTCCAGCATGCTCATCGCCAATGCCTGGCACGCCCGCTCGGACGCTGCAGCGTCGCTGGTCGTCGCCGTCGGTATCGCCGGCAGCCTGATGGGTTATCCGATGCTCGACCCGATCGCAGCAATGATCGTCGGCTTCATGGTCACCAAAATGGGTTGGGGTTTTGCCTGGGATGCGCTGCAAGATCTGATGGATCGCGCGGTCGATGACGACACCGTGCGGGCAATCCGTGTCACCCTGACCGAAACGCCCGGTGTACTCGGCTGGCATGACCTGAAAACCCGCAAGGCCGGCGACATGATCCTGGTCGATGTCCACCTTGAGATTGATGCCGACATCACCGTCGAGCAGGGCCATGACATCGCCCTCGATGCGCGTCGCCGTGTCATGGAGCGACACGCCGTTCTGGACCTGATGACCCACGTTGATCCGCTCCGGGTCAAGCCATCCCCACCACAAGGAGTCGTATGAATCACCTGATCGATTTACGTAGCGATACCGTTACCCGCCCCGGTCCCGCCATGCGTGCCGCCATGGCTGCCGCCGAAGTCGGTGACGATGTGTACGGAGATGACCCGACCGTCAACCGTTTGCAGCAAGTCACTGCGGAACTGTTCGGCTATGAGGCAGCGCTATTCGCGCCGTCCGGCACGCAAAGCAACCTGATCGGTCTGATGGCGCACTGCGGTCGTGGTGACGAATACCTGGTTGGTCAGGAAGCGCACACCTACAAGTACGAAGCGGGCGGTGCGGCCGTGCTCGGCAGCATTCAGCCGCAACCGCTGCCGCAGCAAGCTGACGGCTCACTGGCGCTGGCCGATATCGCAGGAGCCATCAAGCCCGACGATGTGCACTTTGCCCGCACGCGTTTGCTGGCGCTCGAAAACACGATCGGCGGTCGCGTCTTGACGCGTGACTATCTCGATGCCGCCACCACGCTGGCCCATCAGCGCGGACTGATCACGCATCTGGATGGCGCGCGGATTTTTAACGCCGCCGTCAAGCAAGGCATCAGCCTGCAGGCCGCAACAGCGGGATTCGATTCGGTGTCGGTGTGCCTGTCAAAAGGGCTGGGTGCCCCCATCGGCTCGGTGCTATGCGGCAGCCGTGACATGATTCAGCGTGCGCTGCGCTGGCGCAAGATGCTCGGTGGCGGCTTGCGCCAGGCAGGTATTCTGGCTGCGGCCGGCTTGTATGCACTGGAGCATCACATTGACCGGTTGGCGGAAGATCACGAGCATGCAACGTTACTGGCGACAGGTCTGGCGGAGATCGACGAGCTCACTGTCAGCACCCCGCAAACCAATATCCTGTATGCCGACATGGCCGCTGCCCATTGCGCACCGCTCGAAAAAACTCTGCTGGACAATGGCATTACCGCACGGATCACGCCGCACATGCGACTGGTGACCCATCTCGATGTTTCTCGCGACGACGTGACACGCACCATCGCGGCATTCAAGGCTTATTTCAAGGTGGCAGTTCGCTGATCGAAGCACGATTCCGGGATCTAGAAACACCGAAGGCCACACTGGACACGATGCCAGTGTGGCCTTCAACACATCACAGCCCGCTTATTTACAGGCGCTCATCCGCGACCACCGGCGCATTTGCGACCGGCTTGATGATCTTCACTTTGGCTTTAAGCTTGAGTGCCTCGATGTAGGCAAGCATTTCCTGCTGGGCCAGTGCATTCGCAATTTGCTTTTGTTCTGCAACACGCCGTGGCGCATCGATCTTTTCAGCCTGAGCGACTTTGCTGATGCGATACACCGCATAACCCTGGCCAGCCAAATCCGCACCCACAATGGTCGGCAACTTGCTAATGTCCGCTTTCATGACGCTGTCGAATCCCGTACCGTTGAGCGAGTCATTTTTCGCACGGGACACCACTTTGGCAATACCAAACCCGCTTGCATCATCGGCGAGCTTGAGCGCAGCAAGTTTCGCTTCGCCTGCTTTTTTAGCCAGGACGGCGGATTCTTCTGCGATCACTTTCTCGCGCACCACCGCTTCCACCTCGGACAGCGGCCGCTTGCTGACCGGTTTGTAATCAACGATACGGCCAGCTACCAGCGTACTCGGCGCGACTTCAACGGCTTCAGTGTTGTGCTTGCTTTTCAGTGCGTCGTCAGCAAACAGCGCGTTGAGGAACTTTTGGTTATTAAACAATGCAGTTGGTGGTGCCGACGGATTCAGCGTCCGGCTAATGTTGGATACCGTTTCAAGTTTCAGCTTGAGTTTGTCGGCAACCGGTTTAAGGCTGTCTGACTGTTCATACACCGTATTGTTGAATACCTCGGCTGCCTCCGAATACTGCTTTGCTGCTTTTTGTTTCTTGATGTCGGCGACGATCTCCGGCTTGACCTGTACTAGCGTACGGAAGGTGGCAGGCTTGATTTCGGTGACTTCAATAATGTGAAAGCCAAAATCGGACTCAACGACACCACTGATTTCTTTTAACTTGAGCTTGAACACGGCATCTTCAAACGGTGGCGTCATCGCACCTTTGCCAAAGAAATCCAGATCACCACCATTAGGTGCACTGCCCTGGTCTTCGGAACTGGCTTTGGCGATCTTGGCAAAATCTGCAGGATTCTTGCGCACTTGCGCAAGCAACGTCTCCGCCTTGGCTTTGGCAGCAGCCTTGTCGGCAGCCGTACCGTCTTTTTTCAGATTAATCAAAATATGACTGGCCCGACGTTGTTCTTCAACGCCAAAACGGTTTTTATTTTGTTCGTAAAAGTCCGCTGCTTCCTGATCCGTTACCGCAATCTGTGCCGCCAGTGCATCGCTGCTCAACACCACATATTCGATGTTGGCTTGCTCCGGCACTTCAAATTGACGGCCGTTCTTGTCGTAATAGGCCTTCAGCATTTCGGGCGTCACTTTTACCTGAGCAGAAAAATCGGCAGGCTTGAAAAGCAGTTCCTGAACTGTGCGTTCCTGGTCGTTAATCTCTGACAGTCGGGTCGTCACCGCTTTGGGTGCAAAGGCCGTTGACTGGATCGCTGAATTCAATTGTTGTACGGCCATGTCCTGGCGCAAGCGCTGCTCATAGATCGCCGGTGTCATGCCTTGCATGGCCAGCAACGAACGATAGCGCTCACCATCAAATTTGCCATCGGGACCGACGAGACCGTCAATGCTGGTGATGCTCTGCTGCAGGGCCGTGTCAGCCACGCTCAAGTGCTGCCGCGCCGCTTCGACCGACAACGCGCGCTGGGCGATCAGGCTGGACAG